>DATGSB010000316.1:0-5484 GCA_035303045.1 Actinomycetaceae bacterium
CGGAAAGAGGCGTAGCGACCGCACATGACGCCAGCTTGCCATGCGTCTCGGCAGGCGAGCCTCGTTCGCGCGGGGGATATCCGTGCCGCCTGCTACGCCTCGGGGCCGAGCCCGGTGTCGCCGGGCGAATGCCCTGCTCCCTCGGGCAAAATGGCCAGGTGACCACTTCGCCGCCGCAGCAGCCCGCACCGCCCGACGTCCATGACCGCTGGACGCAGCTCGTGGAGGAGGTCGAGGCCGCACAATTCGCCTATTACGTGCGCGACGCGCCCACGATGTCCGACGCGGCGTTCGACGAGCTCTTTCGCGAACTGGAGTCGTTGGAGGAGGCCTACCCCGGGTTGCGATCGCCGACGTCGCCCACCCAACGCGTCGGGGGTTTCACCACCGACTTCGACACCGTGGCGCATGGCCAGCAGATGTACAGCCTGGAGGACGTGTTCTCCATCGACGAACTGCGGACATGGCTCGATCGGGTGACGGCGGAGCTCGGCGACCGGGTGCCCATGACCGCAGAACTCAAAGTCGACGGGCTCGCCGTCAACCTCACCTACGAACATGGCCGACTCGTGCGCGCGGCCACGAGGGGCGACGGGCGTGTGGGGGAGGACGTGACGTTGAACGTACGCACCCTGGGTTCGGTGCCCAACCGGCTCACCACCGCCCGCCCACCGGCACGCATCGAAATCCGCGGCGAGGTGTACTTCCCGGTGGCCGCCTTCGCGACGCTGAACGAACAGCTCGTCGCCGAGGGCAAGAAGCCGTTCGTCAACCCCCGCAACGGGGCCGCCGGATCGCTGCGGCAAAAGGACCCCGCGGTCACCGCGCGGCGCCCGCTGGAGATGGTGGCCCACGGCATCGGGGTCATCGACTGGGGGTCGGTGCCGCGTGACGACCAGCCCTCCGGCCAGCACGACATGTACGCGCTGTTCGCCGACTGGGGGCTGCCGGTCTCCACCGCCACGCGAGTCGTGCACACCATGGAGGAGATCGCCGAGCTCATCGATTTCCACGCCGCGAACCGCCATGAGGGCGCCCACGAGATCGACGGGATCGTCATCAAGGTCGACGATTTCGCGGCCCAACGGCAGTTGGGCGCGACCTCGCGGGTGCCCCGCTGGGCCGTCGCCTACAAGTTTCCGCCCGAGGAGGTCAACACCCGCCTCCTCGACATCGGCGTCCAGGTTGGGCGCACCGGTCGGGTGACACCCTTCGCCGTCATGGAGCCCGTATTCGTCGACGGTTCCGAGGTGTCGATGGCCACCCTGCACAACGCCGACGAGGTGAGGCGCAAAGGGGTGCTCATCGGCGACACGGTCGTGCTGCGTAAAGCCGGCGACGTCATTCCCGAGGTCGTGGCACCCGTGGTCGATCTACGCGACGGCACCGAACGGGAATTCGTCATGCCCGCCGACTGCCCCTCGTGCGGCACTCCGCTGGCGCCGGCAAAGGAAGGAGACGTCGACCTGCGGTGCCCCAACCGCCGTACCTGCCCGGCCCAGCTCTCGGCGCGCCTCGAATTCGTCGGCTCCCGCGGGGCGCTGGACATCGCGGCGCTGGGGGCCGAGACGGCGCTGGCGCTCACGCAGCCGGACCGTCGCCGCGGGCAGGTGATCGAGGCGCTCCGGGAAGGCCATGCCCTCATCACCGAGACCGACACGATCCGCCTGTCGAGCGACGAGCGCGCGCTGCCGGCGGAGGAGGTGGAGGAGCTCCTGCACGCTCGGGGAATGCCGCGCCCGCAGGAGCCGGTGCTGGTCAACGAAGCCGGGCTCTTCGCGCTCACCGCCGAGGACGTGCGCGACGTCTGGGGCTACCAGCCGGAAACCACCGGGGGAGAGCCCACCGGGAACTGGCGGGTGAGCCGGGTGTTCTGGACGAAGCCGAGCCTGCGTGGCGACGGGTCGGTCAAGGATCCCAGCCGTCCGACGAAGAACCTGCAGACCCTGCTGGCGGAGCTCGACAAGGCGAAGGAGCAGCCTCTGTGGCGCGTGCTCGTGGCGCTGTCGATCCGCCACGTGGGGCCCACCGCCGCGCGCGCCTTGGCCACGGCCTTCGGCTCACTCGACGCGATCCGCGACGCCGCGGTGGAGGAGCTGGCCCAGGTGGACGGCGTGGGGCCCACGATCGCGGAGGCGGTGCACCGCTGGTTCAGCCCGGCCGCCCCGGACGACCCGCCCAACTGGCACCTCGAGGTCGTCGAGGCCTGGCGTGCGGCGGGGGTGAGGATGGCCGATGACGAGGACGAGAGCACGCCGCGCACGCTGGAGGGCATCACCGTCGTCGTCACCGGCTCGCTCGAGGGATTCACGCGCGACTCCGCCAAGGAGGCGATACTCCGCAGGGGCGGGCGCGCGTCGGGATCGGTGTCACGCAAGACGGACTTCGTCGTCGTGGGCGCCAACGCCGGCAGCAAGGAGGCGCGGGCCCGGGAGCTGGAGCGCCCGATCCTCGATGAAGCGGGCTTCCGCGCCCTGCTCGAGCGCGGGCCGCAGGCGGTGCAGCCCTAGAACATCCACCGCATCGGGTGGAGGAGCTCTTCGGCGATGCGCACGTAGCGCGGGCGGCTCTCCCACTCCTCCAGGGTGAGGCGGGAGGCGTTGGACATGTCGACGTCGAAGATCTCCTCCATCACCTCGGCGAGGTCGCGATCGTAGACCTCGATGTTGATCTCGAAGTTGCCCTGCATCGACATGCGGTCGAGGTTGGCCGTACCGATCGTCGTCCACCGCGAGTCGATCGTCGCGGTCTTCGCGTGCACCATCGCCCCCTGGTACAGCCACAACTCGACCCCGGCGCGCAGCAGGCGGGTGTAGTAGCTGCGCGCGACCCAGTCGGCCAGCACGTGGTTGGACACCGCAGGAATCAGAACCTGCACCCGTACGCCGCGCTTGGCGGCCGCCAGCATCGCGGCCAGCAGCTCCGCGTCGGGGATGAAGTAGGCCTGGGTCAGCAGGGCATGGCTGCGCGCCCGGTCGAGGGCGTTGATGTACAGGCCGCGCACGGGGTACAGCAGCGAGGACGGCGAATTGCGGGCCGCGAGAATGTGGGAATCCCACGAGCGCGCCCCACGGTCGGGGAGTTCCGGCTGCGAGGAGCTGCGGTGGTCGTTCCAGAAGTCGACGAACGCATTGTCCAGCTCCCACACCGCGGGCCCTTCGATCCGCATGTGCGTATCGCGCCACTGCGTCGCATACAGCGAGCCGATGTTGTACCCGCCGACAAAGCCCACCTCGCCGTCGACGACGACGATCTTGCGGTGGTCGCGCCCGGACTTGCGCAGGTCCAACATGAGAATGCCCGGCCGCAGCAACGGGAACCGCAACACGTGGACGACGTCCGGGAACCGCTTGAACGCCCGGGGGACCACGAGGTTGCCGAAGGAGTCGAAGATGACGTACACGCTCACGCCGCGGCGCGCGGCGGCGATGAGTTCATCCTTGAACAGCTGTCCTACGGCGTCGTCCTTCCAGATGAAGGTTTCGAAGAAGATGTAATCGCGTGCGCCGCGGATCGCCTCCAGCATCGCGGTGTAGACGTGCTCGCCGTAGGTGTAGACCGTGAGGTCGGAGCCCGCGACCGACACGGTGCGCGGTTTGGTACGGGGAAATTCTCCGCCGGGAGGCTCACGACGCTTGCGCAGCGAGTCCACCGCCCACACCGTGGTCGCCGTCGCCAGCTGGGCGGCGGCGAGGCTCGCAGCGCCCACCACCAGCGCACGGCGCAGCCGAGGGCGCCACTGCAGAAAACGAGCCATGGGCTCCATCATGACAGTGCGCTCCGAACCCGTGGGCTCAGCCGCATGGGTGTCGACGAACAGGTGTTGCGCACCCTGAGCGAACGGCGGTCGTCGGCTGGGGGCCGAGGCGTTTACACTGGGCCGCATGTCGAGCTTCTCTGCGGCTGAAGTCGCCCACCTGGCATCTGTGGCACATATCGAACTCAGCGATGACGAGGTCCAGCGCTTCGCCGAGGAGCTTTCCGTGATCGCGGAGTCCGTCGCCCTGGTAGCGAACATCCCGCCAGAGGTCGAGCCGATGAGCCACCCCGTGGTCCTCGAGCACGACACGATGCGCGACGATGTCGTCGGCCAGCCGTTGACGGTGGCCGAGGCGCTCGCGGGAGCCCCCGCCAGTGAAGACGACCAGTTCCAGGTTCCACAGATCCTCGGGGAGGACGCATGAGCGCGGAGCTCACCGCCAAGACGGCAGCGCAGCTAGCTCGGGCGCTGCACAGCGGTGAGATATCCGCTCGCGAGGTCACCCAGGCCCATCTCGATCGCATCGAAGCAGTCGACCCCCAGCTCAACGCCTTTCTCCACGTCGACGCCGAGGGAGCCCTGGCGACCGCCGCCGACGTCGACGAGCGACGCGCCCGCGGCGAGCAGCTGGCACCCCTCGCGGGGGTGCCGGTGGCCCTCAAGGACGTCGTGGTCACCAAGGATGTGCCGACCACGGCCGCCTCGAAGATCCTCGAGGGCTGGATCCCGCCCTACGACGCCACGATCGTGGAGCGGATGCGAAGCGCGGGGATGCCGGTTCTCGGCAAGACCAACCTCGACGAGTTCGCCATGGGCGCCTCGACCGAATACTCAGCCTTCGGCCCCACCCGCAACCCGTGGGACTCCGCCCGCACGCCCGGCGGCTCCGGTGGCGGCTCGGCGGCGGCGGTGGCCAGTTTCACGGCGCCGCTGGCCATCGGCACAGACACGGGCGGGTCGATCCGGCAACCGGCGGCGTTCACCGGAACGGTCGGCGTCAAGCCCACCTACGGGTCGATCTCGCGCTACGGCGTCATCGCCTTGGCCTCCAGCCTTGACCACGTCGGGCCGGCCGCTCGGACCGTCCTCGACGCCGCCATGCTCCACGAGGTCGTCGGCGGCCAAGATCCGCGCGACGCGACCTCGCTGCCCGGCCCCGCGGACGGGCTGGTCGCCGCAGCGCAATCCGGCGACATCGCGGGCCTGCGCATCGGCGTGATCAACGAGCTGAGGTCCGACGCCTACGACTCCGGGGTCAAGCGGAGCTTCGAGGCCGCGTTGGAACTGCTGCGCGGCGCCGGCGCCGAGATCGTCGAGGTCTCCTGCCCCAACTTCACCTACGCGCTCGCGGCCTACTACCTCATTCTCCCCGCGGAGGCCTCGTCCAACCTCGCGAAGTTCGACGGCGTGGGCTTCGGCCTGCGCGTCGAGCCCGCCGAGGGACCGGTGACGGCGGATCGGGTCACCGCCGCCACGAGGGGCGCCGGCTTCGGCTCCGAGGTCAAGCGCCGCATCATCCTGGGCACATATGCGCTGAGCGCCGGCAGCTATGACGCCTATTACGGCAACGCCATGCGCGCCCGCACCCTCGTCCAGCAGGATTTCGCCAACGCCTTCGAACAGGTCGACGTCCTCGTGTCGCCCACGACTCCCACGACGGCGTTCGGGCTGGGGGAGCGGGTCGCCGACCCGATGTCGATGTACATCACTGATATCGCCACGGT
>DATGSB010000317.1:0-4736 GCA_035303045.1 Actinomycetaceae bacterium
ACGCTGGAGTGGCCCCCACCAACGCTGGCTCATATGAACCAGGGCGCTGGCTCACATGAACCAGACTGCGGAAGCGATACGGATGACGGAACATCCGCACGCCTCCGACGGAAAAGGGTGAGCTACGTGGGATTCGGCGGCGCCTGCCGCGCTTCACTCACGGGTATCCGTCGGATACGCACTCTGGAAGGTAGGAGTTTCGACAAGATCATAGGAGTGCGCGCCAATGGGTGGCTGGATCATATGAGTCAGCGCACCTGGCGGCACGCAGCGAGACTGGCGCAACGCAGCGCACCTGGCGCGACGCAGCGCACCTGGCGGCACGCAGCGCCATGAGAGAGCGCCACCCGTGCCGGTGCAACGCGCGGGAGGCGGGGAAACGCGGACGCGGGTGGCGGTCCACCCAAGAGTGAGAGACCGGCCACCCGCGTCGGGACGGCGCTCAAGGCGCGAGCCGCGCGCTCTTACGCCCCCGCCTCGATGATCGAGTCGCGCATGCGGCGCAGATCGACCTTGCCGTGGGGGGAACGCTCCAGCGACTCGCGGAACACGTACTTCCGCGGCTTCTTGTACCCGGCGAGCTGGGCGTCGAGGTGTTCGCTGAGCTCGGCCTCCGACACTTCGCCGTCGGCGACGACGACGGCGGCCACCACTTCGCCGAAACGCGGGTCGGGAACGCCGACGACCGCTGCGTCGGTGACCTTCGGGTGCGTCACCAGCGCCTCTTCGACCTCGGCCGGATAAACCTTCTCCCCGCCGGTGTTGATGACCGAGCTGCCGCGTCCCAGCAGCTCGACGCGCCGATCCGGCAGCACGTTGACCCAGTCGCCCGGGATCACCGTGCGGTGGCCGTTGATGATCGGGAAGGTCTCGCGCGTCTTCTCCTCATCACCGTGGTAGCGCACCGGCAGCGTGCCGCGCAGCCCGAGGATGCCCCGGGCGCCGGGCTGATCCTGCACCTCGTTGAACTCTTCGTCCAACACCACCGCGGTGGGCTGCAGCTCCGGAAGCCCGGGCAGGTCAGCCACGCTCGAGGTGGTCGTGACGGCGAAGGGCCCGGCCTCGGTGGCAGCGAGGAGGTCGACGATCGTGATGTCGCCCAGCTCGTGCAGCCGGCGCTTGACCTCGGGGCTGAAGCGCATGCCGGAGCTGATGACCGAGTTGACCTTGCCCAGGCGCGTGACCCCGGCGCGTTCCGCGGCGTCCACGACGGGCAGCGTCACCGCGTCACCGGCGACGACGAGGCGCGTGACGTCGCGCTCGAGGACAAGTTCGACTGCCTGGTCGGCATCCAGCCGCGCGTTGGAGGTGACGAGCACGGTGCCACCGACCACCAGGGTGTTCATCGCGGTGAACAGCGCGGTGCCGTGCATGAACGGCGCCAGCGGCAGGGTGACGACGTAGGGGGTGTCCGGGCCGCGGGCGATGTCCACGACCTGTTCCATCGTCGTCGGCAGGTCGATGCCCAGCGGGGCATAGGCGGAGTAGAGCTGAAGCGCGAGGATGTCCTCAGCCAGCCACACCGCAGCCTTCGGCTGGCCGGTGGTGCCCCCGGTGTAGACCCACAGTTCGGTGTCGTCCGGCACGCCCTCGGGCAGCGGCGCGGGCTTGGCCACGGCCTCGGCCCACGGCACGCCGAGCCCGTCGGGGGCCCCGGTGTCGTCGATGGCGATGAGCGTGATGTCGCGGCCCTGCGTCGCCTCAGCCACGTTGTCGCGCAGGCTCGAGGTGTAGACGAGGGCGGCGGCGTCGGAGTCGTCGAGCAGCGCGGCGATCTCGCCTGCCCGGAAGCGGTAGTTCAGGGGCGCCGGCGTGAGGCCGGTCGCGAGGCACGCGAAGAGCGTGACGAGGAACTCCGGCCGGTTGTGGGCGAGGATCGCAACCCGATCACCCGGCTGGAGTCCGCGTGCGGTGAGAAAAGCGGCGAGAGCGCCAGCGTCCTGGGTGAACTGCTGGTAGCTCCAGCGGTTGCCCGCGGCGTCCTCGATCGCGGGGCGATCGGGGAGCGCCTGGGCAACCGCCTGCCATACATCGCTGTAGTGGCCTTTGATGATGAGTCCTTCGGTCTATTGCGGTCCGGAGACCTGCGCGTCGGCGGCCAGGGTGTCCTGCCACGCCTGCGAGATCTCTTCAGGGGTCCACCCGCCGGAGCGGTGCAGCTGGTGCAGCGGCGTCGAGTGGGAGTAGAGGGTGAGTCGGTCGCCGCCAATGCCGAGGGCTTGGCCGGTGACCTCCTTCGATGCCTCCGATGCGAGCCACACGACGAGCGGCGCGCAGTCCTCTGGGGTGCCCAGGGCGTGATCGCGGCGGTACTCCTCGGGGATCGGTTCGCCCTTGAGGAAGTTCTCGTACAGCTCCTTGTAGGCGGGGATCGTGCCGGTCATCGGGCTCAAGGCCGTCGGCACGACGGCGTTGACGGTGATGTTGGCACGCGCCAGCTCCAGCGACCACGTGCGGGCCATGGCGACGAGCCCGGCCTTGGCCGCGGCGTAGTTCGTCTGGCCGAAGCTGCCGAACTGCCCGGCCGGCGAGCCGATGAGGATGATCCGGCCGCCCTCACCACGCTCACGCATCTCGATGGCAGCCGCCCGCCCAGTGGTGAAGGTGCCGCGCAGGTGGGTTTCGATGACGGCGTCGAAGTCGTCGTCGCTCATCTTCCACAGCACGCGGTCGCGCAGGATCCCGGCGTTGGCGACGAGGATGTCGAGGCGCCCGAAGTTGTCCTTGGCCGCCGCCACGAGGGCGTCGGCCGTCTCGGTGCTGCCGACGGCGGCGACGAGCGGGACCGCCTTGCCGCCGGCCTGGGTGATCTCATCGACCGTGGCCTGGGCGGCATCGCCGTCAATGTCGTTGACGACGACCGCGGCGCCTGCCGCGCCGAGCGCGATGGCGTAGGCCTTGCCGAGGCTGGCGCCGGCGCCGGTGACGATCGCGACCTGGTTGTCGAGGCGGATGTCGTTCATCGGTAGTACCTCAGCAGCATCTCGGCGACGCAGGCGGGCTTGTCGCCGCCCTCGACTTCCCAGGTGACGGTCGTCTCGAGCTGCCACCCGCCCTTGATTTCGTTGACGGCGGTCACTTCGCCGCTGACCCGCAGCCGGGCACCCACGGGCACCGGGGCGGGGAACCGCAGGCGGTTGAGGCCGTAGTTGATGCCCATGCCGGCACCCGTGACGGTGAAGACGTCGCGCATCATCGGGACGACGAGCGACAGCGTCAGCAGGCCGTGGGCGATGGTCGTGCCGTAAGGCGTTTCCTTCGCGAACTCCGGATCCACGTGGATGGGGTTGTCATCTCCGGTGACCTGGGCGAAGACGTTGATGTCGTCCTGAGTGACTTCGCGCCACTCCGACGGTCCGAACGTCCGCCCCTGGAGGGACGGAAGTTCCTCCACGTCGACGGCCAATTTCGTGGCCTCAGCCATGAGTTCCTCCTGTGCAGCGTTGCGAACGATCGGCGCCAGCCTATCCGAAACACCGCCCAGAGTCAGGAAGACTGAAACTCGATCGCGGGCGTATTGGCGAGGGCGGCGCGGGCACGATTTGGTCACTTTCGGCATATCGAACACGTAACGATCTGTGCTATATGTCCGCCTCCGGATGAGCGATTTGCCGTGCCCGGTACCTTAGAGACCACGAGCACGCCCGCGTGCCGCTCTCCGCGCTTCTGGCGTTGGGTGTGGTCGGCGCCCAGCGCCCGGGCGTCTGATCACCGGGAGGAACATTGAGAATGAGGCGATCGGCTGCTGCCGTTTCGGCCGCGGCAGTAGGGGCACTCCTACTCGCGGCGTGCGGCACCTCCCAGCCAGGGGGCAACGACGACGTTGAGGACACGCCGGCCCCCGACACGGGAGGCGCCGCAGAAGTCCCCACCTACGAGGGCACGGACAAGGAGGACCTCGGCGAGGTCACCACCCGCGACGACGACATCTACGTCTCCGTCCACGTCAACGAATGGGCCGGGTACAACAGCGACAAGAGCACCACGTATGCCACGTGGAACTCGGTGGTGAACAACCGGGTGCAGAGTTCGTTTACCTACTTCGGCACCGACGGCACGATTCACCCCAACGAAGAGTTCGGCACCTTCGAGGCCGTGTCGGAGGATCCGCTCATCGTGGAGTACTCGATCCACGAGGACGCGGTGTGGTCCGACGGCGAGCCCATCGACTACGCCGACGCGGTGTTCCGCTGGGCCACCCAGAACCCGAACTTCGCCGATGACGAGGGCAACCCGCTGTTCGACTCCGTGAGCCACACGCTGGGCGAGTACGTTCCCACGCCCCCCGAAGGCGAGATGGGCGGCAAGGACTTCACGCTGAACTACGAGACCCCGTACGCCGACTGGCAGCTGCTCGTCGACAACTTCTACCCCGCCCACGTGGTGGCGCGCGAGCTCGGCCTGAGCACCGAGGAATTCACCCAGGCGATCCTCGATGAGGACATGGACGTCATCACAGAGGCGGCGGAGTTCTGGGAAAGCGGGTGGGACAACCCGCAGCCCGGCCAGCTGCCCGATGAAGAGCTCATCCCCGTCTCGGGCCCCTACACCTACAGCAACTGGGAGGCCGGGCAGTACATCACCCTTGAGGCGAACGAGGCTTATTGGGGGACGCCGCCGGCCACGTCGCGCCTGACGTTCCGGTTCATGGACGCCGCCACGCACGTGCAGGCCCTGGAGAACGGTGACCTCAACGTCAGCCAGGGGCAGGCCACCGTCGACACCCTCGAGCAGCT
>DATGSB010000318.1:0-2657 GCA_035303045.1 Actinomycetaceae bacterium
TGATCCGCATCCGCACGTCGTCTTCGGCGTCGTTGCCGTAACGCCGCGTGGTGATCTCCTCAGTGGCAGAGATGATGGGGAATACCTCATCGATCTCATACATGTTGTTCTTGCCCTGCAGCAGGAAGGCCAGCCGCTCGAGCCCCGCCCCCGTGTCGATGCTCTTCTGGTCGAGTTCGCCGAGCAGCGGGTAGTCCTTGCCCTGCCCCTCGCCCCGCATGTATTGGTCGAAGACGAGGTTCCAGATCTCGAGGTAGCGGTCGCCGCCCGGGTCGACGGTGCCACCCTCGGCATCGGGGCCGAAGGCCGGCCCGCGGTCGTAATGGAACTCGGCGCAGGGCCCCGCCGGCCCCGGCTGACCGGTGTCCCAGAAGTTCTCCTCGCGGGGCAAGCGCACGATGTGACGCTCGTCGACCCCGACCTTGCGCAGCGCGTCGAGGGCCTCGGCGTCCTCGTCCCAGATCGTCACCCACAACCGGTCGCCGTCAAGGCCGTAGCCGCCCGCGTCCTGCGCCGTCGTCAGCAGGTCCCAGGCGTAGCCGATCGCGCCTTCCTTGAAGTAATCACCGAAGGAAAAGTTGCCGTTCATCTGGAAGAACGTGCCGTGGCGCGTCGTGCGACCGACGTTCTCGATGTCGTTGGTGCGGATGCACTTCTGCACGCTGGCCGCGCGCGGCCACGGCGCCTGCTCCGTTCCCATGATGTAGGGGATGAAGGGCACCATCCCGGCGATCGTGAAGAGGATCGAAGGGTCGGGCGACACCAGCGGCACGCTGGGGACCACGGCGTGGTCGTTCTTCGCGAAGTAGTCCAGCCAGCGGGAGCGGATCTCGGCGGTACGCATGGTGCCTTTCAGCTTTCGGTGCGGGTGTGGTCGCGGCGTCGTGTCGCCTCGGCCACGTCGTCTTCAGTGGGTAACAACTCTGCCCGCAATTGAGCTTCCCGATCGGAGAAATCCACCCGGAACTGTGACCACCGTTGCCGCCACCCTCGGCGCAGGCGTTGGACCCGCGCGGAGACGCCGGAGCCCGCGTCGGCCCGATGGGCGGGCGTCACCGAGGCCCCTTGCGCACGAGGCGCCGAACCGCGTAGCTGAAGGAGGCGATCTTGATCAGGGGGGTGCCCACAGTGGCGGAGATCAGCGTCGTCAACGCCGACACGTTCTGCGAGACTTCCGCCGCCGAGGTCGTCATGACGTCGACCTTGGCGAGCTGCTCGTTGGCCGCGGTGATGGTCTGGGCGCCCTCGTCCACAACGGCCACGGTGTGCTGCGTGATCTCGCGCACTGAATCGGTCGCGGCGTCGAGCACCCGGCCAAGCTTGATGAGCGGAACCGCCAAGAATGCCACGAGGGCAACGAAGGCGAGTGCGGCAACGATCCCCGCGATGTCACCGATATCCATGGGCTACTCCTACCTGTCGTGACATTCCCAGCGAACCCTACCCGGCAACGACCTTCGCCCCGAGGCCGGGGAATCCGGCACCCGGGGCGAAGGTGTGAACCCGGCGAGCGGGCCAGGGTGGATCAGCGCGAGTAGTACTCGACCACGAGCTGCACGTCGCAGGTGACCGGCACCTCGTCGCGCGTGGGGCGGCGCACCAGCTCGGCGCGCAGCTTCTCGAGGTCGACGTCGACGTAGCCCGGAAGATCGGGCAGCACATCGCGGTGGGCGCCGGCGGCCGCGATCTGGAACGGCGTCATCGCCTGGCTGCGAGGCTTGACCTGAATGACCTGCCCGGGCTTCACGCGGAAGGAGGGGCGGTCGATGAGCTTGCCGTCGACGAGGATGTGGCGGTGCACCACCGCCTGCCGGGCCTGGGCGATCGTGCGGGCGAAGCCGGCGCGTAGGACGAGGGCGTCGAGGCGCATCTCGAGGAGCTCGACGAGCGACTCACCGGTAAGGCCCGGCTCACGGCGGGCCTCTTCGAAGACGCGCTGCAACTGAACCTCACGCAACCCGTACTGGGCGCGCAGACGCTGCTTCTCCTTGAGACGAACCGCGTAGTCGGATTCGGTGCGGCGCCGTGCCCGGCCGTGCTCACCCGGCGGGTAGGGGCGCTTCTCGAAGTGCTTGACCGCCTTGGGCGTCAGCGCGATCCCGAGCGCCCGGGAAAGGCGAACCTGTCGGCGCGAGCGCGCCTGATTGTTCTTGCTCACGTGGTTACTACTTCTTCCTGTCAGCTATGTGTGTCATGCCGCATCCTGTGCGGACATGGGGCCGACCATGACGGCTAAGACCCCAGGCGTTACCCATCAGTAACCGCAACAGCGTACCAGTGAAGCCGCACTGTCCCGCGCCACGTCGGTGTGGCGGCGGCCACGTGGGGCCGCTGCCCGCGCCTCACGGGCGCTGGCGGGTGAGGATCTGGCGGATCCGTTCCAGCCGCACCGAGATCTCCCGCTCCCCGCCGCGGCCGGTCGGCTCGTAATAGCGGGCGCCAGCCAGTTCCTCGGGGAGGTACTCCTGGGGGGCGACGGCGTTTGGGGCGTCGTGGGCGTAGCGGTAGCCCTTCCCGTGGCCGAGCTGCTTCGCGCCCGCATAGTGCGCATCTCGCAGGTGCATCGGAACCGGGCCCGCCTTGCCCGCGCGGACGTCGGCCAGGGCGGCGTCGATGGCGCGGTAGGAGGCGTTGGACTTGGGCGCCGTCGCGATGTG
>DATGSB010000319.1:0-3995 GCA_035303045.1 Actinomycetaceae bacterium
CGAGCCCGGCGCGGCGGGCTACCCCCACGCCGCCCCCGTGGCGTCGGAAGCCACTGCCGCACCACCGACGCAGCCGTTGGCCTCCCCCTACGACACCGGGGAGCTGCCTGCCTCGCCCCCGGGCGCCGCCGCGCACTACGAGGTGCCCACCGCCTCTTACGGGGCCGCAACCGCGACCCACGGCGCCCCGCAGGGCTACGCGCCCGAGGGCGGCTACCGGCAGCCGGACGGCGGCTACCAGCCCGACGCCGGGTACCACCAGGAGGGCTACGGGGGTTCGCAGGCTTCCGCCGAGGCGGTGCCGCCGCCGCGCTCCCGCGCCCTGGCACACGTGCTCAGCGTCGTCCTCACCCTGCTGGGCGCTCCGCTGGCGATGCTGTGCCTCGCCGCCGTGCAGTCCCGCCTTGCTGCGCAACATCAGGAGCTGCTCGTCGCGGGCGGGCGTTACACGCTTGGGGTGCTCGCGGCCTTCATCGGCGCGCTCGTGCTCGTCGTCGGCCTGGCGATCCTCGCGCGATGGAGCTCGCTCGGCGCGTTCGTCACGGGCATTCTCATGTTCGGCTTCGGCCTGGCCGTGCTCGTGGCGCCCGCGTTGCAGACGATGGGCTGGCTGTTGTCGGTGCGCGACGCCCTCAACAACGTCGGCGACCTGCTGCTGGGGGACGCCATGCTCGTGTCACTCGGCTCGGGCCAGTTCGCGCTGCTGGGGCTCGTGCTGCTGCTCGCCGGTTACGTCTCCCACTCGGCGCGCCGCGCCGGGCGTCGCCAGGAACGCTCCGCCGCCTACCACGCGGCCTGAGCCCCGCCTCCGCGCCTCGCTCTCGTCGTCGGCGTCGGGAGGAGGGGGTACATTCGGAGTCTGAAGGTGTGGCCTGCGTCATGCTGGCCCGCTCGATGACCAATGAGGCTCGGAGGACGACGACTTATGGGCGACACCAACGCCACCCCACAACGTGACGACGCCGCCACCCTGGCGAACCTGCTGGTGGAGGAGCGCAGCTTTCCGCCCAGCCCCGAGTTCGCCACGCAGGCCAACGTGGGCCCCGACATCTACGCCACCGCGGCGGCGGACCCGGAGGCGTTTTGGGCCACTCAGGCCCGGGAGCTCATCACCTGGGACACCGACTTCACCGAGGTCCTCGACTGGTCGGATGCCCCGGTGTCGAGGTGGTTCGCCGACGGCCGGCTCAACGCCGCCTACAACGCGCTCGACCGCCACGTCGAGGCGGGCCTGGGCGATCGGGTCGCGATCCACTTCGAGGGCGAGCCCGGTGACTCCCGCGCCATCACCTACGCCGAGCTGCGCGATGAGGTGGCCCGCGCGGCCAATGCGCTCACCGAGTTGGGCGTCGCCACCGGCGACCGGGTGGCGATCTACCTGCCGATGATCCCCGAGGCGGTCGTGGCCATGCTCGCCTGCGCGCGCATCGGTGCCCCGCATTCGGTGGTCTTCGGCGGCTTCTCCACCGAGGCGCTGCATTCGCGCATCATCGACGCCCAGGCCAAGGTCGTCATCACCGCCGACGGCGGTTACCGCCGCGGCAAGCCCAACGCGCTCAAGCCGGCGGTGGACGCGGCCGTCGACCGCGGGGACACCCCGGTGACGGCGGTGCTCGTCGTCCGCCGCACGGGCCAGGACGTCGCGTGGCACGAGGGTCGCGACCTGTGGTGGCACGAGACGATCAACGCCCACAGCGCCGAGCACACCCCGGTCGTCGTCGACGCCGAGCACCCGCTGTTCATCCTCTACACCTCGGGCACGACGGGAAAGCCCAAGGGGATCCTGCACACCACGGGCGGCTACCTCGTGCAGAACGCGTTCGCTCACCGCAACGTGTTCGACCTCAAGCCCGAGACCGACGTCTACTGGTGCACCGCCGATATCGGCTGGGTCACCGGGCACTCCTACATTGTGTACGGTCCGCTGCTCAACGGCGCCACCCAGGTGCTGTACGAGGGCACCCCGGACACCCCGGATCGGGACCGCTGGTGGCAGGTGGTGGAAAAGTACGGCGTCACGATCTTCTACACCGCTCCCACGGCGATCCGCGCGTGCATGAAGTGGGGTCGGGAGTACCCCGACCGCCACGACCTCTCCTCGCTGCGGGTGCTGGGTTCCGTGGGTGAGCCCATCAACCCCGAGGCGTGGATGTGGTACCGCGAGGTCATCGGCGGCAACAGCACGCCGATCGTCGACACGTGGTGGCAGACCGAGACGGGCGCGATCATGATCTCCCCGCTGCCCGGGGTCACCGCCACCAAGCCCGGCGCCGCGCAGGTGGCCCTGCCGGGCATCGGCGCCGACATCTACGACGAGGTCGGCGAGCCGGTGGGGAACGGCGAGGGTGGCTACCTCGTGCTCACCGAGCCGTGGCCCGCGATGCTGCGGGGCGTGTGGGGAGACGACGAGCGGTTCCGCAGCGAGTACTGGTCGCAGTACCGGGGGGTGTACTTCGCCGGGGACGGGGCAAAGAAGGACGACGACGGCGACCTGTGGGTGCTGGGCCGCGTGGACGACGTCATGAACGTGTCGGGCCACCGCATGTCCACCACCGAGATCGAGTCGGCCCTCGTCTCCCACCCCACCGTGGCCGAGGCCGCGGTGGTGGGTGCCACCGATGACACCACGGGCCAGGCGATCGTCGCCTTCGTCATCCTGCGCGGGGACGCCGTCGAGGCCCGCGATGGGGACACCGCCGAGATCGTCGCGGAACTCCGCAAGCATGTGGCCACGGAGATCGGACCCATCGCCCGGCCGCGGTCGATCCTCGTCGTCGCCGAGCTGCCCAAGACCCGCTCGGGGAAGATCATGCGGCGGCTGTTGCGGGACGTCGCGGAGAACCGCCCCGTCGGCGATGTGACGACGCTGGCCGACTCCACGGTGATGGATCAGATCACCAGCGGGATGCAGCCCTCGGGTTCCTGAGCGACGTAGGCTCCGGGCGTGAGCGAGTTGTCCGTCGTCATGCGCCCGGGGCCGTGGGAGCACCGGCAGGTGCCCTCCAACGGCGCGCGATTCCACGTCGTCACGGCCGGCCCCGCCGACGGAGACGGGCCGCTCGTCGTCCTCCTGCACGACTTCCCTCAGCTGTGGTGGGCCTGGCGCCACCAGCTGGGCGCGTTGGCGGAGGCCGGCCACCGGGTCGCCGCGATCGACCTGCGGGGCTTCGGCGGGTCGGACAAGCCACCCCACGGCCACGACGTTCCCACCCTCGCCGCCGATGTCGCGGGCGTCATCGGCTCCCTCGGGGAGGCCCGGGCCGTCGTTGTCGGTCACGGCCTGGGTGGGCTCGTCGCGTGGTCGCTTCCGATGCTGCACCCAGACATGGTCAGTGCCGTCGCGGTGCTCGGGATGCCCCACCCGGTCGCCGTCCTGCGGCTGCGCAATGGGTTGTCCAGCCGCGCGATCCGGTTGCTCGCGGCGATCCAGGTGCCGTGGTTTCCCGAGCGCGCGCTGCGCGCGGGTGACCTCGTCGAACGCGTCCTGCGCGACGGTTCGGCACCGGGCCGCACCCTCGATCCGGTGGAGGTGGCCGCCTACCGGGAGGCGATCGCACTGCCGTTCGCCGCGCACTGCACGCTGGAGCACCTGCGGTGGCTCGTGCGTTCCACTCCCCGCGTGACCGGCCGGCGCTACCTCGCCGACATGGCCGCTCCGGTGCGGGTGCCGGTGCTCAGCGTGCGCGGGGCACGCGACGGGTACTTCCCCGCCCGGGCCTTCGACGCCGACGCGGCGCACACGGCGACGGCCATGCGGGTTCATGTCATCCCCGACGCCGGGCACTTCCTGCCCGAGGAGGCGCCCGAGGAGGTCAGCGATCAGTTGCTCGACTTCCTCGCGACCCTCGCCGGCGCCTAGCGCCGCGTCGCGGCGGCCACGCTCCGCTGGGCGGGCCTCGGTTGAGCGGGCCTCGACCACACCCGCGTGGGCCTCAGTTCGGCGGTTCCGGGAGGCGCACGAGGGCCGCGGCGGCCTCGGGGTCGGTCTCGCCCTC
>DATGSB010000320.1:0-2606 GCA_035303045.1 Actinomycetaceae bacterium
GCCCAGGAGGCCAACGAGGCCTACCTCGCAGCCGACGAGGCGCTCACCGAAGCGAGCGCCGCCGCGGAGCAACTCGCCGACCAAGCCGCCACCGCACAGGCCGAACTCGAACGCCAGCGCACCGAACTCGGCCGCATCGCCACCGCCGCCTACCGCGGCAGCCCCGGCTCCCTCGGCCCGATCGAGCCGCTGCTGAGCGCCGACTCCTTCGAGACCGCCATGCGCCGCTCCCTCACGGTCGACCGCTTGGGCAAGCAGGCCGACGAGCAGCTGCAGCGCTTCGAGGCAACCCGGGAGGTCGCCACCACCCTGCAGCGCCGGGCCGATGCGGCGCGCGCCGAGCAGGAGGAGGCCACCGAGGCGCTCGCGGAGGCGGCCGCGGCCGCCGAAAGTGCGGCCGAGAGCGCGGCGACGCACGTCGCGCTATCCCAGGAGCAACGCGCCGGCCTCATCGTCGAGCTCGCCTCCCAGCGACGCACCACCGTCGAACTCGAGCAGCAGCGCCAGGACGCGCTGGAGCAGGAACGCGTCGAACGCGAGCAGCGCGCGGCCCGCGCGGCCGCCATCGAGGCGGCTCGGGAGGACGCCGCCGCCTCGCGCGACACCCCGCGGCAGCCGACCCCCGCGCCATCCAGCGACGCGCCCGCACCGCGCCCGTCGGCTTCGAGCCCAGCCCCCGCCCCGACCACGCCGGCACCGCGCCCGACGACCCCGTCGCCCGCCCCCGAGCCGGAACCCACCACCCCGGCACCGCGCCCCACGACGCCGGCCCCCACGCCGAGCGCGACGCCCTCGCCGAGCCCATCGCCGTCTCAGCCGCCACCACCGCCACCGCCTCCTCCGCCGTCCACGTCGACGGGCGAGCAGGCCCTGGCGTGGGCGCGCACCCAGCTGGGCAAGCCCTACATCTGGGGAGGGGTCGGCCCCACCGGCTACGACTGCTCCGGCCTGGTGCAGATGGCATTCCGCAACGCCGGCGTGTCCCTGCCGCGCACGACCGGAGCGCAGTACCACGCCACGGCCCGGGTCCCGGTGAGCCAACTGCGGGCCGGCGACCTCATCTTCTACTCGAGCAACGGCCAGCCCTCGGGGATCCGCCACGTGGCGATCTATGCGGGCAACGGAATGCGCCTGCACGCCCCCTCACCGGGCAAGAGCGTCGAGCTCGTGCCGATGTGGTGGCCCGACGTGCTGCCCTACGGCGGGCGCGTCGGCTAGAACGGCCGGAGCTGCGCCCCTCGGCGGGCCTCAGGAACTCAGCCGCCGTCAGCGATAACCCAGGGCCGCGAGCGGATGAGAGATCGAGCTCAGGGACCCGCGATGCGAGTGGTGTAGCCGGACTCCTTGGCGCGCGCATAGGAGCGGCGGATCTCGGCCTCGGCCTCCTCGCGGCCCACCCAGTGGGCGCCCTCGACGGACTTGCCCGGCTCGAGGTCCTTGTACACCTCGAAGAAGTGCTGGATCTCGAGGCGGTGGAACTCGCTGACATCCTCGATGTCGGTGCGCCACGACGCGCGCTGGTCGCCGGTGGGCACGCACAGCACCTTGTCGTCCCCGCCGGCCTCGTCGCGCATGCGGAACATCCCGAGCGCACGGCAGCGGATGAGGCAGCCGGGGAACGTCGGCTCCTCGAGCAACACGAGCGCGTCCAGCGGGTCGCCGTCCTCGCCCAGCGTGTCCTCGATGAAGCCGTAGTCGTCGGGGTAGCGGGTGGAGGTGAACAGCATCCGGTCGAGGCGGATCCGACCGGTCTCGTGGTCCACCTCGTACTTGTTACGTTGTCCCTTAGGGATCTCGATGACGACGTCGAACTCCACTGCTGACACCCTCCTGTTGGCCCGGGCCACAAAGATGAAGGGCCGCGGTCTGCGGCTTAGCCTGCCGTGAAGCCTACCCAGGGAACAAATCCGCGACGGTAGGGTTCGTCGTGAGCCGCGCCGCACTCCGCGAGCCGCGACTGTGCCACCCCGGGAGAGATGTGAGCAAGGGTCGTATCGCGCTCGTCGGCGCCGTCGCGGTCATCGCCGTGGCGGGCTACGCGGCCCTCGACGCCGCCGACGTCGTGCCGGGGGTGTTGACGACGGAACCGGCCATCCCCGCCCCCGCCGCCTTCCCTGAGCCCGCGCCGGTGGAGCCCGCCGATCCGGGACTTGCGCCGCCGGGCGCAGACACCGCCGTCCCCAGCCCCGAGCAGCTCGCGGTGCTCACCGACGACCTCATCGCCGACCCGCGCATCGGCGCGAGCGTCGGCGTCAGCGTCGTTGATGGCCTCACCGGGGAAAGCCTCGTGGACGTCGGAGCCGCCGAGCCGCGAACCCCCGCCTCCTCGGTCAAGCTGCTGCCGGCCCTCGCCGCGCTGGACGCGCTGGGCGCCGACCACGTGCTCACCACCCGGGTCGTTGACGACGGGTCGCGCCTCACGCTCGTCGGCGGCGGCGATATCCGGCTCACCGACGCCGCGCCCGACACCGCGTCCGAAGCCGAGGATGGCCCAGACCACCCGGACGGCGCGGGCGACGTGGATGGCCCGGACGGCCCGGGCGCCGCGGGCGACGCGCGCGCGTCGGTGGGCGAGCTGGCCCGCGCGGCGGCGGAGGAGTTGCGCG
>DATGSB010000321.1:0-3065 GCA_035303045.1 Actinomycetaceae bacterium
CGGGCTCAGCCCACGCTGACAACGGGGCCATCGCCGGCGTCGGCCGCCTCGGCGTGTCCCATCTCAGCCGCGATCCGGTTGGCCTCGGCGATGAGAGTCTCGACGATTTCCTCTTCTGGGACGGTCTTGATGACCTCGCCCTTGACGAAGATCTGCCCCTTGCCGTTGCCGGAGGCCACGCCCAGGTCGGCTTCGCGTGCCTCGCCCGGGCCGTTGACGACGCAACCCATGACCGCGACGCGCAACGGGACGGTCATGCCCTCCAGCCCCGCCGTCACGGAGTCGGCGAGTTCGTAGACGTCGACCTGGGCTCGGCCGCACGAGGGGCAGGAGACGATCTCGAGCTTGCGGGGGCGCAGGTTGAGCGACTCCAGGATCTGGTTGCCGACCTTGATCTCCTCGACCGGCGGCGCCGATAGCGAGACCCGGATCGTGTCGCCGATCCCCTTGGACAGCAGCGCACCGAACGCGGTGGCCGACTTGATCGTTCCTTGAAACGCCGGCCCGGCCTCGGTCACGCCGAGGTGCAAGGGCCAGTCGCCCTGCTCCGACAGCATCTCGTAGGCCTGGACCATGACGACGGGGTCGTGGTGCTTCACCGAGATCTTGAAGTCGTGGAAGTCGTGCTCTTCGAACAGCGAGGCCTCCCAGGTCGCGGATTCCACGAGCGCCTCGGGGGTCGCCTTGCCGTACTTCTCCAGGAGCCGCTTGTCGAGGGAACCGGCGTTGACACCGATGCGCAGGGAGACGCCGTGGTCGCTCGCGGCCTTCGCGATCTCCTTCACCTTGTCGTCGAAGCGGCGGATGTTGCCGGGATTGACCCGCACCGCGCCGCATCCCGCCTCGATGGCGGCGAACACGTAGCGGGGTTGGAAGTGAATGTCGGCGACGACGGGAATCTGGGACTTCGCCGCGATGATCGGCAGCGCCTCGGCGTCCTTGTCGGTGGGGCAGGCGACGCGAACGATGTCGCAGCCGGCGGCCGTGAGCTCGGCGATCTGCTGGAGTGTGGCGTTGATGTCGTGCGTCTTCGTCGTCGTCATCGACTGCACCGAGACGGGCGCATCACCGCCCACCGGGACGCGTCCGACGTGGATCTGGCGGGTCTTGCGCCGCGGCGCCAGGACCGGTTGGGGCTCTTTCACACTGGGCATGCCAAGGGGAATGGGGGTGCTCACGGTGCCAAGTATCTCCCATCTCGCGTCGTCATGGGCAGCGCGCAGTTTCGCCGAGGGCTAGAAAGACACCGGCGTGACGATGTCGGCATAGGCGAGCAGCAAACTCATCCCCACCATGACGAGGAGCACAACGTATGTCAGCGGCAAGGCCCGCGCGACGTCGACGGGCCCAGGATCGGCGCGACCCCGCAGGCGCGCCCACGCACGCCGCAGCCCCTCCCACAGGGCGCCGGCGATGTGGCCGCCGTCCAGTGGCAGTAGCGGAATGAGATTGAAGACGAAGAGGGCGAGGTTGAGCGAGGCCAACAGGTTGAGCATGTCGGCCGTGCGTTCCTTGAGGCCATACGCGCTGGAGTCGATCGAGGCGATCTCCCCGGCGAAGCGACCGACGCCCACGATGCCCACCACCCCCTGGTCGCGCTCGCCGTCGCCAAAGGCCGCGTTGGCGATGGCGGCGAGGCGCTGCGGCAGGGTTGCCACGATGTGGAACGTCTGACCGACGGCCTGACCGATGACCGCAGGGGCCTCCGACAGCGGCTGGGGCTGGAGGGCCGCGGAAGGGCCGATGCCGACGTAGGGCTGGGGGCGGGTGACCGGATTGCCCGCGGCGTCGGTGACGACCTCACCGCCGCTGGCCACGGGACGGTCGACGAGCTCGGGGACGACGGTGAGGGTGAGGGGCTGCCCATCGCGCTCGATGCGCACCGTGGCGGGGCGCGCACCGTGGGTGGCGATCGCCTCAGGAATGTCGGGCCAGCTCGCCACGGATTGGCCGGCCCAGCTGACGATGCGATCCCCCACCTCGAGCCCGCCGAGAGCCGCGGGGGACGGAGCATCGGCCGCCTCGCAATCACCCGCGTCGCTGAGGCAGGGCTGGACGTTTCCCAGCGTGGTGGTGAGCACGGGTCGGCCGAAGGCGGTGAGGACCACGGTGATGAGCACGATCGCGATGAGCAGGTTCATCACCGGGCCGCCGAGCATGATGACGAGCTTCTTCGGCACCGACAGGGCGTAGAAGGCGCGGTGTTCCTCACCCGGTCGAATCTCGGCGAGCGACTGCTGACGTGCCTCGGCTACGAGGGAGCTCCCGCGCGCTGCACCTGCGTCTGGGCCTGCAGCCGTGCCAATCCCTGTGCCCTGCCCGGTCGCGGCCGTGCCGCGGGCGGGAGCAAACATGCCCACCATTCGCACGTAGCCCCCGAGCGGGATGGCCTTGATGCCGTAGGTCGTTTCACCGCGGCGTCGCGCGACCAGCACGGGGCCGAAGCCGGCGAAGAATTCGCTCACCCGCACGCCGAACCGTTTGGCCGGCACGAGGTGACCGATCTCGTGCAGGATGATCGAGACGAGCAGCCCCAGGACGAAGACGGCGACGCCCAAGGCGAAGGTCATCGCGCGGACACCAGCTCCCGGGCGCGCCGCTGCGCCCAGTCTTGCGCCTCGAGCACGTCGGCCACCTCCGTCGCGGGGCGGCCCGGGTAGGCGGCGAGCACGTCCTCCAAGATCTCCGCGATGTCCAGGAAGCCGATCCGCTCGTCGAGGAACGCGGCGACGCAGATCTCGTTGGCGGCGTTGTACACGGCCGGGTGGGTGTCGGAGGCCGCGGCGGCTTCGCGGGCGAGGCGCACCGCTGGAAACGTCGACTCATCGAGTGGTTCGAACGTCCACGTCGTTGCCTCGTCCCAGCGGCAGGGCGCAACGGCGCGCAGCGGGCGATCCGGCCAGGTGAGAGCGAGGGCGATGGGCAGCCGCATGTCGGGTGGGGAGGCCTGGGCGATGGTGGAGCCATCTCGAAACTCCACCATCGAGTGGACGACCGACTGGGGGTGCACGACGACGTCGATGTCTGCCACCGGCATGTCGAACAGGACGTGGGCCTCGATGAGC
>DATGSB010000322.1:0-2177 GCA_035303045.1 Actinomycetaceae bacterium
GCTGGGCAAGCGCTGCGGGCTCGAGGCGCCGGGCTGGCGAGAGGCCGCCGGGGAGTACGGCGAAGACGGCGCGAGACGGTCGATCGCCGACGTCGTCGACAAGCAGTCCCTGCACGAGGTGCGCGAGACGAAGCGCGCAGCGAAGGCAGCGGCGAAGCGATCGTGAGACCTTAGGTGGAGCATCTGACGACGACGCAGGGGGCGCCATGACCACGACGACGCGAACATCCACGGCCACCTTCGCGGGCAAGCCGGTCGACCGCCAGTTCATCGCCGGCGAGTGGCGCGAGGGGGGTTCGGAGGGCGTGCTGACCGACGTCAACCCGTACGACGACACCACGGTGGCCACCATCCGCCAGGCCTCGCCCGCCGACCTTGACGAGGCCTACCTCGCCGCCGAAGAGGCCCAGCGCGAATGGGCCGCGACCGCGCCGTCGGAACGCCAGCAGGTGATCCTGCGCGCCGCGCAGATCCTCGAGGAACGCCGCGACGAGATCGTCAGATGGCTGGTGAAAGAGGGCGGCGCCACGGTGATGAAGGGCAACATCGAGGTCTCCCTTGCCACCGGCATCACCCACGAGGCCGCCTCGTTCCCCTCCCGCGTGCACGGCAAGATCTTCGACTCCAACACCCCGGGCCGCGAGATGCGCGTCTACCGCAAGCCGGTGGGCGTCGTCGGCGTCATCAGCCCGTGGAACTTCCCGCTGCACCTCACCCAGCGCTCGGTGGCCCCGGCCCTGGCGGTCGGCAACGCCGTCGTCATCAAGCCGGCCAGCGACACCCCCGTCACCGGCGGGCTCATGATCGCGCGTATCTTCGAGGAAGCCGGCCTGCCGGCCGGCGTGCTGTCGGTCGTCATCGGCGCCGGCTCGGAGATCGGCGACGAGTTCGTGGCCCACCGGGTGCCGCGCCTCATTTCCTTCACCGGCTCCACGCCGGTGGGCAAGCAGGTGGGCACCGTCGCCACCAACGGGGACCACCTCAAGCGCGTCGCCCTCGAGCTGGGCGGCAACGCGCCGATGGTGGTGCTCGATGACGCCGACCTGGACGCCGCGGTCGAACAGGCCGTTCCCGGCGTCTTCCTCCACTCCGGGCAGATCTGCATGTCGGTCAACCGGATCATCGTGCAAGCCCCGGTGTATGACGAGTTCGTCGAGCGCTTCACCGAGGCCGCCAAGGGTGTCGCGCATGGCGACCCGACCGCCGAGGGCACGCTCGTGGGCCCCGTCATCAACGATTCCCAGCTCGACGGGCTGCACAAGATGATCGAGGGGGCAGTGGCGGCCGGTGCTCGCCTCGTCGTGGAAGGCACCACCGAGGGGCGGGTGTTGCCGCCGCATGTGTTCGCCGACGTCACCGCCGATATGGAGATCGCGCGCGAGGAGATCTTCGGCCCCATGGTCGCCATCCTCAAGGCCGACGACGAGGCTCACGCGCTGGAACTGGCCAACGACCACGCCTACGGCCTCTCCAGCGCGGTGTTCACCCAGGACCTCGACCGGGGCCTGCAGTTCGCCCAGCGCGTCGAGGCCGGGATGACCTTCATCAACGAGATGACCGTGCAGGACGAGGCGCACGTCGCCTTCGGCGGGGAACGCAACTCCGGGCTCGGCCGGTTCAACGGCGAGTGGATCATGGAGGAGTTCACCACCGAACACACCATCGGGGTCAAGCGGCTGTAGCACGCCCGGGTTACTCTGGGCGCTCGGGCGGTTCGTAACGGCGCGAGCCCGGGAGGCCAACGTGACGAGGGACCCCAGGATCTTCAGGCCCGAGGAGGAAATCCAACGGCAGATCAACGCCGTCAACGCGGGCTTCATCAACCCCGACGGCACGCGGGCCGACGGCGACCAGGGCGCGCCCATCGGCGGGGGCATCGGCTTCAAGTTCACCATGGTGCTGCTGCCGTTCATCACCGTGTTCCTCGCCGCGGTCGTATGGATCGGCGGGATCGCGGGCTGCGCGCCGAGCCTGCGCGCGCTCCTCACCGCCGCGCTGCCACAATCGTGGGTGGCGACCAGCGCCGGGGCGCCGAACAATCCCGCCGGCGTCGGGGCGGTGCTCGCCATCGTCTTGCTCTTCGCGGCGGTCGGGCTGCTCGTCGCGCGCCGCCTGGTGGTGCGGCGCTGGGTGAGCGCCGGAGGACTCCACGCGTTCGGCGCGGCCCTCGGCGTCTT
>DATGSB010000323.1:0-5557 GCA_035303045.1 Actinomycetaceae bacterium
CGGGTTGCTGCACATCTCCCAGGTGCGCCGCCTCGTGGGCGGCAAGCGCATCGACTCGGTGGAGGACGTGCTGGGCGTGGGGCAGAAGATCCAGGTCGAACTGGCCGAGATCGACCCGCGCGGCAAACTCTCCCTGCACGCCGTGGTCGAGGAGGACGAGGACGGCCCGGACGCCGGCGCCTCCGACCAGGGCTGAGCATTGCCCGAACTGGTTCTCGCGCCCAGCGGCGCACCCGGTACCGAGGTTCACCTGCACGGTGACGCCGGTGCCGTGGTGCGCCGCTCGGTGCTTCCAGGTGGTATCCGGGTACTGACCGAATCGGTGCCCGGGCAGCGCTCGGCGGCCCTGGGCGCATGGGTGGCGGTCGGCTCCCGGGACGAGCAGGCCGAGCATCAGGGTTCCACCCACTTCCTCGAACACCTGCTGTTCAAGGGCACGCCGGCGCGAAACGCCATGGACATCGCCGCGGCGTTCGACGCCGTGGGCGGCGAGGCCAACGCCGCCACCGGCAAGGAATTCACGTGCTACTTCGCCCGCGTCATGGGCAAGGACCTTGCCATGGCCGTGGAGGTCATCCTCGACATGGTGACCTCTGCGCGCCTGGCGCCAGAGGATCTCTAAACCGAACGCGGCGTCATCCTGGAAGAGCTGGCGATGGCCAGCGACGACCCGGTCGATGTCGCCCACGAGCAGATCTTCGCCACCGTCCTCGGTTCTCATCCCTTGGGGCGTCCCATCGGCGGCACACCCGAGTCGATCCGCGCGGTGAGCCGCGACGCGGTGTGGGAGCACTACCAGCACACCTACCGGCCCGACGAACTCGTCATTACCGCCGCGGGCGCCGTCGACCACGACGCGCTGTGTGAGCTCGTGGCAGCGGCCGTGCGCCGCGGCGGATGGGAGATCGATCCTCACCGTGCGCCAGCGGCGCGGCGCGACCCCATCGGCGAGCTGCCCGACGCGGCCGAGGGGCGCGCCCTCACCGTGCGCCGCAGCACCGAGCAGGCCAACGTCATCCTGGGCGCCCCTGGCATCGTGGCCACCGCCGAGGAGCGTTGGCCGATGGCGGTGCTCATGACGGCACTGGGTGGCGGGATGAGCTCCCGGCTGTTCCAGGAGATCCGGGAGCGCCGCGGGCTGGCCTACACCACCTACGCCTTTGCTAGTTCCTATGCCGAGGCCGGCCTCGTCGGCCTGTATGCCGGCTGCAACCCGACGAAGGTGTCCGAAGTGGTGGCGGTGCTCGCCGAGGAGTTCGCCGCGATGGCCGCCGCACCCTTGGAGGCCGAGGAACTCGACCGGGCCCGCGGGCAACTCGCCGGCGGGCTCGTCCTCGGCTTGGAAGACACCAGCTCGCGAATGTCTCGGCTTGGGCGCGCCGAGATCACCTACGGCAGGCTCACGAGCATCGAAGAGTCCCTTGCCCGCATCCGCGCCGTGAGCGCCACCGACGTCCAGGAGCTCGCCGCCCGCCTCGTGGCCCGGCCGCGCTCTCTGGTGATCGTCGGTCCGTTCACCGACGACGTGGCGGGCGAGGCGCTGGGCGCCTGAGACATCAGCTGCCGGCCCTGCGCACGAGGGGCAGGCGTGAGCGGGTCAGCGCCATCGCACCAACGATCGCCAGGGTCGGGGGAGCGAGCAGCACCAATGCGAGCGCCGGCCACGGCACGATGAACGGCCAGTCCGGGCCCCACATGTCGCCGCCACGCTGCCAGAGCGCGAGTACCCACCCCAGCGCGAGTCCTGTGGCGGCCCCCACGGCGGTACCGATGACGACGATGACACCGGCCTGGGCCCCGGCGACGCGACGCCGCAGGCTCGGGCTCGCGCCGAGAGCCGCCAGCGTCGCCAGGTCTGGGCGCGTCTCCGCCGTTGCCAAGCCCACGGCCAACCCGGTGGCAATGAGCGCCACGATGGTCGCCGCCCCGGCGATGATCGTCGTGGCGAGGGTCCCGTCGTCGCTGTGGAATTCACCGGTGGCGGCCCCGAGCCCGCCGTCGATGGCCGCAAGTGCCGCATTGAGTTCGTCGATCGCCTGCTGATCGATGGCCGCCGGGGGCACGACGAGAATGCCCACGTCGTGCTGCTCCAGGCCGAGGGCCTCGAGATCCAGGCTTTGCACGATCTGGGGTGGTAACACGATGTCGTAGTTGTAGTGGCGCCACGACACGGCATGCCCGGGGGTGTTGGGTGCCAGGGATCGCGCAGCCGACTCGCCGGTGGGGTCAGCGAACTGCTCGCCCATGAGCCGAACGGTGCCGTCGTTCCAGATTCGCTCCTCGGAGTTCACCAGGATCTCGCCACGCGCCAATGCGGCAGCGGCGTCGTCCGCCCCCGGGAATCCGATGGCGCCGAGGACGTTCCCATCGTCGACGAGGACCGCGCCGGGCCAGGTTTGGGAGACCATCGTCACGCCGCCGGAGGTCACGCAGCGCGGGTCGGGTGGCTCCTCGTCGTCGATGGCGGTGGCCGGGCACAGCATGTCGGGATTCGTTTCTGCGTAAAGCCACACGGGATCGCTCATCGGCTCGAGCGCGCGGACGCGGTGGCTGCTGCTGCCGGGCAGCTGGGTGTCGATGACCTCTTGGGCCGCGTCCAGCGCCGCACGCCGCTCGTGCGCGGAATGCCACTGGTCGGGAGAATCGCCGAGGTGCCACAGCGTGACTGCCACCCGATCCGGGGCGACGAGCGGAAGCCAGGCCTGCTCCCAGGATCGCGCTTCGCTGGCTGCATACGTCATCCCGGCCGTCGCGGCGGCCACGGCGCCGATGATCGCGGCGATCGCCGGGGCGGTGCGGGCTCGCTGACGGTGGGCGTCCCGCAATGCGAAGCGCCCGGCCGCGCGCATCCGAGGCGCGAGCCTCGCGGCCAGCGAGATGATCCCGCCGGCGGCGAGCACGACGCCTACTTCCATGACAACAACGCCCGCCACCAGGGCGATCGGTTCGCTGAGCAGCGCCCCGGCCACCGCCCCGACCCCGCCGAGTACCAGGAGGCTGCTCCCCACCCACGGCACCCGGGAGCGGCGCGTCGCCGGCGATCTGCGCCCGGCCAGGGCGGCGACGACATCGGCCCTGGCGGCGGCGCGAGCGGGCACCCACGCCGCGGCCAAACCGAGCAGCACCGCCAGCCCAATCGCGGCCGGCACCTCCCAACTCGGCAGCGTAAAGTTCGGGGGCGGCGAACTGCCCTGGCGCAGCGCTAGGTAGAGAACCCCCGCGCCAACGAGTCCGAGCAGCGCTCCGACGAGGCCCGCGAGGACGCCGACGACAAGGCCGCCGGCGAGCACAATCCGCCGGAGGTCCCGAGGCGCGCCGCCCGCGGCCGCGACGAGGGCCAGCTGGCGTTCGCTTCGCCGGGCGCTCACGGCGAACGCTGGGCCGACGAGGAGGACGACCTCGATGAGCGCCACAGCGAGCACCGCGCCGGCGAGCCCGATGGCTTGGGGGTCGATGCCGGCGTCGCCGGCGCCGTACACCACCTCCGAGGGCGGGGGCGGATCGAGGAACACCGCCCGGCTCGTCACCACGAAGCCGAGTTCGTTGAGAGCCGTGACCTCGTCCCAGGTGACGGGCGAGGGCCCGGTGACGAACCAGCCGGTGGGGTCGCTGTCGGGCAAGGGCACCGTGCCGGGAAGCGCCAGGGCCGGCTGCTCCCACGTTCTATGGCGGTCGACGCCCACGACGGTGATGGGCAGGGGGGCGTCGAGGTTGCGGTGGGAAACGTCGATCGTGGCGCCCGGGCCGACGTCGAGCCGCTCGGCCAGCCGCTGCGAGATGACGATCTCGCCGGCGCGTGCGGGCATGCGGCCCTCGAGGAGATCGGCGAGGCCGGTGACGGCGGTCGTGTCGGTGATCGCCAGAGCCATCTCCGGTACGAGGGCATCGGCCGTGGCCACGGAGACCGTGGCGGTGTGTCGCTCGATGATCCTGCTTCCCGGAGGGAGTGCGCCCACAGGCGGCGCCTCGCGGTCGTCCGCGGGCGCGCTCGCGCCGATGTCGGCGCAGTGGGTGAAATGGATGTCGATTGGGTCTTGCCACAGGGGGCCGTCGCAGTGGCCTCGGGTGAGATACGCCTCGGCGCTATCGCCGAGCTCCCAGGCCACTCGGGTTTCGACATTGGGCGTGAGGGACCGCACCGCGGAGCCGATGAACGTGGCCGCAACGACGGGAAGGGCAACGAGCAGGACGACGATGGCGGTCCGCAACGGATGGCGCAGGGCGTCGCGCCGCGCGATGCGAAGCGCGGCGCGCCAGGGGCTCAGCCTCGTCGTCCTCATCGTTGGGTGCCCGGGCGGGCGGCCGGGGATAGCAGGGAACTGGGGTCCTCGGCCACGGTGGCGTCCACGACGCGGCCGTCGCGCAGAAAGATCGTTCGGTCCGCCCAGGCGGCGAATCGCGGCTCGTGGGTCACCAGGAGGCCGGCGGCGCCGGCGTCGACCCGCGTGCGCAAGAGGCGCATGATGTCCTCGCCGGTGGCCGAGTCGAGCGCACCGGTGGGCTCGTCGGCGAGCAGGAGCCGCCGGGGGCCGACGAGAGCTCGAGCGATGGCAACGCGCTGCTGCTGGCCGCCGGACATTTCCTCGGGAAACCGGGCGGCGAGTTCGGCCATCTGAACCTCGCGAAGCGCGGCAAGGGCCTCACGCCGCGCCTTGCGGGCGTCGACCCCCTCGAGCTCGCGCGGGAGCGCGACGTTCTCCACGGCATTGAGGGCGGGGATGAGATTGAAGTCCTGAAACACATATCCGATGCGTCGCCGTCGCAACGCGGCACGCCGCTTGGCGTCCAGCCCGGAGAGCAGGTCGCCCGCCACCGTCACCGTCCCTGCCGTCGGGGTGTCGAGCCCGCCCGCGATGTTGAGAAGCGTGGACTTACCGGAGCCGGATGGGCCCATGACGGCGACCAGTTCCCCCAGGCGCACGGTGAGGTCGACGCCGCCCAGCGCGTGGACGGCGGTGGCGCCCTCGCCGTGGACCCGGCCCACCCCCGACAGGGTGAGGATCGTCGCCGCGCTCACCGCGGGCTCCGGTCGGCGGCTGTGGGTGAGGCATGGGGGGAACTGGTCGCCGGCGGGGCCTCGGCAGGCGCGTCCGCGTGGCGTCCGCGCCGCGGGCGCGGGGCCAGTCGGGCGGCCGTCTCGAGGTGGTCGAGCCAGCGGATCTCGGCTTCGGTGGCGAAGATCCGGTGGTCGAGCAGGAGCGACCACGTGTGGTCGGCCGTACTGGGCGGTTCGGGAACCTGCATCTTCAGGCGTGTGAGGTCTCGCAGGGCGCGCATCGATTCGGCGCGCTGGGCCTGGACGATGGCAGCGATGTCGACGCCTGGTGACGCCAGGGCGAGGGCGAGCTTGATGACGAGCTCGTCGCGTTCGGCCGTGCCCCGTTGCACCGGGGTCAGCCACCAGTCCTCGGCGCTGGCGCGGCCCTCGGCGGTCAGTTCGTAGGGCTCAACGCCGTCGGACGACGCGGGCAGCGCGGTGACGAGCCCGTCGCGCTCGAGGCGCTGCAGCGTGGTGTACACCTGCCCGATGTTGAGCGGCCAGGTGCCGCCGGTGCGC
>DATGSB010000324.1:0-5780 GCA_035303045.1 Actinomycetaceae bacterium
ATCGACCTCGACCTGCTCGTCCAACACTCCAACGACAACCCCGTGTACTACGTGCAGTACGCCCACGCGCGCACCCGAAACGTCGCCCGTAACGCCGCGGCCCACGGCGTGCGCCGCGAGGACGCGTTCGCCCCCGAGCTGCTCGATCACCCGGCGGACTCCGCGTTGCTGGGGGTGCTTGCCCAGTTGCCGGCCGTCGTCGCCCAGGCCGGGGAGCTGCGGGAACCGCACCGGGTAGCGCGCTACCTCGAAGAGCTCGCCGCCACGTACCACAAGTGGTATGACCAGTGCCGGGTGACGCCGCGCGGGGAGGAGCCGGTCACCGACACCCACCGCACTCGGCTGTGGCTCAACGACGCCACCACCCAGGTGCTCGCCAACGGGTTGGCGATGCTCGGCGTCAGCGCACCGGAGCGAATGTGAGCGGGCCCCAGGTCGACCCTGCATCGCTGCAGCATCGGCCCGCCCCCGAACCCGACGCCACCGACTCGGCGACGCCCTGGTCGGCCGGCATCCGGCGCACCGCCGACGGGGCCCTCGCCTTGGCGGGACACGACCTGCCCGCGCTCGCCGAAACCCACGGCACGCCCGTCTACCTGCTCGACGCCGACGATGTGCGCGCCCGGGCGCGAGCGTATGTCGAGGCTTTCAACGCGGCCTTCGCCGACCTCGCCGGCGCCGACGTGTACTACGCGGGCAAGGCTTTCCTGTCCGTGGCCGTCGCCCGGTGGGTGCACGCCGAGGGCATGTCGATCGACGTCGCCAGCGGCGTGGAGTTGGCCACGGCCCTGCGCGCCGGGGTGCCCGCGCAGCGCCTCGCGCTGCACGGCAACAACAAGTCGGATGCGGAACTGACCGAGGCGGTCACGGCCGGGGTCGGCAGGGTCGTCATCGACTCACTCGCGGAGATCGAACGCCTCGCCGATCTCGCCGCCGCACACGGCCGGCGCGTGCCCGTCATGGTGCGCGTGACCACCGGCGTCCACGCCGGCGGCCACGACTTCATCGCCACGGCGCACGAGGACCAGAAGTTTGGCCTCTCCTTGCGCGATGGCGCCGCCCGCGAGGCCGTGCGGCGCATCCTGGCGCGGCCCGAACTCGAACTGCGCGGACTGCACTCCCACATCGGCTCCCAAATCATGGACCTTGCCGGATTCGGGGTGGCGGCCAAGGCGCTGCTGCGACTGCGGGCCGAGGTTGCCGACTCCGACGGTGTGCTCATGCCCGAACTCGACCTCGGGGGCGGCTACGGGATCAGCTACATCGGCGAGCAGGCCCCGCCACGGCCGCAGGAGGTCGCCGGGGCGCTGGCCACGGCGGTGAACGACGCGTGCGCCGAACTCGGCACCCCGGTGCCGCACATCTCGGTGGAGCCGGGCCGCTCGGTGATCGGCCCGGCCGGCCTCACCGTCTACCGGGTGGGCACGGTCAAGCCGGTGACCCTCGACGACGGCGGGCAACGCCTCTACGTGTCGGTCGATGGCGGGATGAGCGACAACATCCGTACCGCCCTGTACGAGGCCGACTACACCGCCGCTCTGGCGAACCGGCGCTCGCAGGCTCCCATCGTCGCTTCCCGGGTGGTGGGGATGCACTGCGAAAGCGGCGACATCGTCGTGCGCGACGTCGGCCTGCCGAGCGATGTGCGGCCCGGCGACCTTCTCGCGGTGCCGGCCACCGGCGCCTACGGCCGAGCGATGGCCTCGAACTACAACATGCTGCCCCGCCCGGGGGTGCTGGCGGTGACCGAGGAGGAGGTGCGCTTCATCGTGCGCCCGGAGACCCCCGCGGACGTCATGGCCCTCGACCTCGGTTAGGGCTCGGCACCCGGCGGGGGACGGCACAATATGGACGGTCGGGCAGCAAGGGTGAGGCCGCGCATATCCTTCACACGGCACCCGGTACCAAGACGACGAGAGGCGGGGGAGTGAGCCAGACACTGCGCGTTGCCATCCTGGGGGCTGGCACGGTCGGCACCGAAGTGATCCGTTTGCTGCACGAGCAAGGCGCGGATCTCACGGAACGCACCGGGGCGGAACTCAAGATCGTCGGGATCGCGGTGCGCGACGCCGACGCCCCGCGCGATCCGATCATCGACCCGGCCCTCATCACCGACGACCCCGCGAGTCTCGTCGGCCGCGCGGATCTCGTCGTCGAACTCATGGGCGGCATCGACCCGGCCCGCGAACTCGTCCTCGATGCCATCAACGCCGGCGCGAGCGTCGTCACCGCGAACAAGGCGCTGCTCGCGGCTCACGGCCCTCAGCTGTACGAGGCCGCTGCCGCGCGCGGGGTGGACATCTACTACGAGGCCGCCGCTGCGGGCGCCGTGCCCGTCGTGCGCGGAGTGCGCGAATCGCTGGCCGGGGATCGCATCAACCGGATCATCGGCATCGTCAACGGCACGACGAACTACATCCTCGATGAGATGACCCACGGGGGCATCGGCTTCGAAGAGGCGCTGGCCCAGGCGCAGCAGCTCGGGTTCGCCGAGGCCGACCCGACCGCCGACGTCGACGGCCACGACGCCGCCGCGAAGATCGCCATTCTCTCCTCGATGGCTTTCCACACCCGCATCAATATCGACGACGTCCCCGTCGAAGGCATCCGCGCCATCTCGGCGGCAGACGTTGCCACCGCGGCGGAGTCGGGCCACGTGATCAAGCTGCTGGCGATCGCCGAGCGCCGCGTGGATGACCAGGGCCGGGAAGGCATCGCCCTGCGCGTCTACCCCGCGCTGCTCTCCACCGACCACCCGCTGGCGACCGTGCGAGGCGCCTTCAACGGTGTGCTCATCGAGGCGCAGGCCGCCGGGGAGCTCATGTTCTACGGGCAGGGCGCCGGGGGCGCGCCCACCGCCTCGGCAGTACTGGGCGATGTCGTCTCCGCAGCGCGCAATCGCGTCTCGGGAGGGCGCGGTCCGCAGGAGACGTCCTACGCCCAGTTGCCCGTGCTCGACCCGGGGCTCGTCGCCACCCAATACCAGCTGCGCCTGCTCGTGGCGGATCAGCCTGGGGTGCTCGCCAAGGTCGCGGGCACCTTCGGGGAGCACGGGGTGTCCATCCAAACGGTGCGCCAGAGCCAGTTGCCGCCCACCGAAGGGCCGGCGGAGATCGTGCTCATCACCCACCGCGCGCCGGAGGCCGCGCTCGCGGCCACGACGGAGGCCCTCGCGGGGCTATCGTCGGTGCAGGGTCTACTGGCCGTCACGAGGGTGGAGGACCACTGATGGCGCACCTATGGCGCGGCGTCATGCGCGAGTACCGCGACTACCTGGATCTGGGGGAGGACGACGCGATCGTCACCCTGGGCGAGGGCGGTACCCCGCTCGTGGACGCCCCGAGCCTGTCGGCCGCCACCGGCGCCGAGGTGCACGTCAAGGTCGAGGGCGCCAACCCCACCGGGTCGTTCAAGGACCGCGGAATGACGACGGCGGTGAGCAAGGTCGTCGACGAGGGCGGAAAATTTGTCATCTGTGCCTCGACCGGCAACACGTCGGCCTCGGCGGCCGCCTATGCGGCCAAGGCGGGCCTCGGGTGCGCCGTCATCCTGCCGGCCGGCAAGATCGCGGCCGGCAAGCTCGCCCAAGCCATCGTCCACGGGGCGCAGCTCGTCGCCGTCGACGGCAACTTCGACGACTGCCTGCGCATCGTGCGCGAACTTGCCGAGCACTACCCGGTGGCGCTGGTGAACTCGGTGAACCCGCACCGGCTGCAGGGCCAGAAAACCGCAGCCTTCGAAGTCGTCGACGCCCTGGGGGACGCCCCGGACATTCACGTGCTGCCAGTCGGCAACGCGGGCAACATCTCCGCCTACTGGATGGGGTATCGCGAATACGCCGCCACCGGTCCGCGCGGTCAACAGCCGCGCGCCAGCCGCACCCCGCAGATGTGGGGCGTGCAGGCCGAGGGGGCGGCCCCGCTCGTCAAGGGCGCAGTGGTGGAACACCCCGAGACGGTCGCCACTGCCATCCGCATCGGCAACCCGGCGTCGTGGCAGCTGGCGGAGGCCGCCCGCGATGAGTCGGGCGGGTGGATCGACTCGGTGTCCGACGCTCAGATCCTCGAGGCTCAGGCCGCCCTTGCCCGAGACGTCGGCGTGTTCGTCGAGCCTGCCTCGGCGGCGAGCGTCGCCGGGCTGTTGCAAGCCGCGGAGCGTGGCCTCGTGCCCGCCGGCGCCCGCATCGTGTGCACGGTCACCGGTAACGGGCTGAAGGACACGGCCACCGCCCTGGGCGAGGCGACGGTGGATCCAGAGGTCATCGCCCCGCAGGCTGCGGCGGCAGCGGGCGTCCTCGGTCTGGAGTGAGCGTGTCGCGCCTCACCAACGATTCCGTGGTGGTGCGGGTGCCCGCCACCAGCGCCAACCTCGGCCCCGGCTTCGATTCCATGGGCCTCGCCCTGGAAATCGTCGATGAGATCCGGGTGCGCGCGACCGCCGGGCCCACCCAGGTCACGGTCGAGGGGCACGGCAGCGGCGAGGTGCCCGAGGGAGACGACCACCTCGTCGTCAAGGCGATTCGGCGAGGACTGGATTACGTGGGGGCCCCCCAGGCCGGGCTCGTCATGCACTGCCACAACGCGATTCCCCACGGCAGCGGCCTGGGTTCCTCGGCGGCGGCGGTCGTGGCGGGACTCATCATCGCCCGCGGCCTCGTCGGCGATCCCACGGCGATGAGCGACGGGGAGATCTTGGCCCTGGCCACCGAGATGGAGGGCCATCCCGACAACGCCGCCCCGGCGTTGCTCGGGGGAGCGACCGTAGCGTGGGTCGGGCCGGAGGGTCCCGATGCCGCCCGTGTCGAGGTGGGTCCCCACCTCGCCCCGACGGTGCTCACCCCGCCGACGCCGGTGCTCACGCGCCGCGCCCGGGCCGTGCTGCCGAGCGAGGTGCCGCACGCGGATGCCGCGTTCAATGCCGGGCGTGCCGCCCTCCTCGTGCTCGCGTTGCAGTCGCGGGAGGATCTCCTGCTCACGGCCACCGAGGATCGCCTCCACCAGCAGCAGCGCATGGCCGTCATGCCCGAAACACTCGAGGTTGTCGCCGAATTGCGTGCGCGCGGACTTCCCGCCGTCGTCTCGGGCGCCGGGCCCAGCGTGCTGGCGTTGGCGGGCCGAGACGAGCCCGCGATGGCCGTGCTGCAACGCCATGGCTGGCAGGTCAGCTACCCGCCGGTGGCGCTGCACGGCGCCCGGGTCGTCTCGCGCGACGCCGCGCCCACCGCGTGACCCGTAGCGGCGGTTGCGACGCCGCGCCCACCGTGCGACCCGGTAGCGGCGGTTGCGGCCGGCTGATCGGCGCGCCGTTTCCGTTCGCCTACCAATGCGTCAGCCCCCGCCGCTGCGCCCCGCCGACCCTGTGAGGCAGGTCCCCGTGCCTAATAGTGGTGAGGTGTCGGATAAGGCTGCTATGCTGAGTCCGCATCTTCCAGCGAGGCGCTCTCGCAGATCTCGATGAGTCGATGCATCTCCCCCCGCTCAAGAGCTGCGCAACGCGGTCATGAGCGTGCGGATCTCCCACCCCAGCGTCCCAGGCGCGGGTAATCCCTGTGGTTTGCGCACGGCGCGCGAACCGTTCTTCCGAGGGAAGGAACCTCGTGACACAACAGCTTGATGCCACGGCGGCTGCCATTTCACAAGATGGCGCCGTGACCAGTGGCTCGCTGAACCGCAAGCGACTCCCCGAACTGCAAGCACTCGCTTCGGAGCTCGGGCTCAGAGGCACCACCCGGCTGCGCAAGAGTGAACTCATCGCAGCCATCATCGACGCCACCGGCTCGG
>DATGSB010000325.1:0-2421 GCA_035303045.1 Actinomycetaceae bacterium
CCGATCCTCCGGTGGAATACCGCATCCCGGGAGGAAATGTTCTCCCGCTGCCACGAGTTCCTCGCCCCACGGCGGCTGGGGCCGCATGGGGAGTGGGCGAAGCTCGCACCCGGTCTCGAGGAGTTCTGGGATTCGATCATCTCCACGCCGCTCGCCCTCGCCGACCTCGTGGTCGAGCACGAGACTCCATTTCCCCTCACCGTTGCCACGACGCCGAGGTATTACATCTCCGCGACCTACCGCCCGCTCGACCGGCGCTCGAAATCCGTCCTGTATTTCCGTTCCGACGACGATCGGCGGCACGCGGCGATCGTGTTGAATTCCAGCCTTCCCTACCTCTGGTGGCGGATCCTCGACGGCGGGGTCTCCCTGCCGCGCCGGGTGCTGATGTCGGTGCCGATCCCCGAGTTGCCGGCCGAGGCGGAGCCGTACGCCGAGCGGCTCCAGGAGTCCGAGGCGCTGAACGTCGTCACCAAGCTCAACGCCGGTCGGCATAACGAGAACGTCAAGCACCCGCAGGACCTCGTGGATGAGCTCAATTCGCTCGTCATTCCTGCTGCGGCGGAGCGCCTGCACGTCGTCTATTCGCAGAACATGTTCGAGGCCGCCGCGGGGGCGCTCGCCGCTCCCGCGCTGTAGCCGGGCGCCTCAGCCCTCGATGTCTCGGCGTCGCAGGCCGAGCAGGCCGGCGCCGCCGAGCACACCGGCGATGAGGGTGAGCGACGCCAGCGGCGCCGCGCTGAAGTCCGCCGCGGGCAGTTGCGGCACGTGGGCGAACGGGGAGATGTTCATCGCCCACTGCGGGAGGTCCAGCAAGCCCCCGAGGTACATGACGAACACGGCGTAGACGACCGCGACCCAGGCCGCGCCCGTCGCGCGGGGGAAGAGACCCACGAGGAAGAGGGCGAGGCCGGCGACCACGAGGATCGCCGGCAGGTAGGTCAGCGACGCAGCGATGCTGTCACCGACCCAACTCAACTGCGACAAGGACAATCCCGCCCCCAGGCCCATTCCTAACCCGAACAGGAAGAGGGTGAGTGCCGCCGTCAGCAGGGCGAGGGCCGCGGAACGCAGCGCCCAACCCAGCCGCGAGACCGGGGTCGCCAAGAGGGGACCTGCTCGACCGGCGGTTTCTTCGGCGCGTAGGCGCAAGACCACTTGCGTCGTGGGAACCGCGCACAGGATCGCGGCGATGGCGATCACCAGGGAACCGAACAGCTCCGCTCCCCCGGCATCAAGTTCGGGGAGGAACTCCGCCATGATGGGTAGGTCCTCGAGGAACGAGTCCGCCTCAGACAGCACCGGCCCATAGGCGAGCCCGAACACAAACAGTGCGATCGCCCAGCCGAGTACGCCCCCGCGATTGAGACGCCACGCGAGCCCGAACGCGCCGCGCAACCCGGCGCCAGCGCGGGCGGAACCGGGCCGTGTACCGAAGAGACCTGCGCCGACGTCGCGCCGCCTGCTCAACGGGGCTGCGATCGCCACCAGCACCACCGCGGCCAGGATGAGCAGAACGATCGGTGCCCAGTTGTTGCGGTAATACGTTTCCGTCGCTTGCGCCCAGCCGATCGGCGAGGCCCACGACAGGCCGTTCTCGGCCACGTCGCCGATGGCCCTCAGCGCGTAGGCGGCCGCGAGCGTCAGGCCCGCGAGCGATGAGGCCGAGCGGGCGCTCTCGGTGAGCTGCACGGTGATCGCGGCGATGCCGGCGAAGACGAGACCGACCCCGGCGATCGCCGCGCCGTAGAGGAAGGAACCAGCCCAGGTGACCGTCTCGATCCCGAGCGCGCCGAGGCAGAGGGCGAGCGCCAGCCCAAGGGCGACGTTTGCTCCGAGGACGACGAGCACGGCGGTGGCCGCGCTAGCATGCCGGCCAACGACGCTGGAGCGCACGAGTTCCGCGCGCCCACTCTCCTCTTCGGCGCGCGTATGGCGCACGACGGTGAAGATGCTCATCAGCGCGGCCACGACGGCGGTCATCGCGAGCAGCTGGTGGCCCACCATGATTCCGTAGGTGTAATCGCCCTCGCCGTAGATCGCCCCGATCAGCGCGGTGGTGCCCGGGTTGCTGATGGCGAGCAACGCGCCGTGGCGTTCCTCCGCCGTCGCGTAGATCCCGGGGTAGCTCGCCGCCGTCGCAGCAATCGCCGCGGTGATGCCGAGGATCCACACCGGCAGGCGGACCCGATCCCGTCGAAGGGTGAAGCGCAGCAGCGCCCGCAGCCCGGCGAACGGCTGGGAGCCGCCATTTTCGGGAAACGTTGGCGCGACGGCGCTCATGGCCGGCTCCGGTGCCGCCCGTGGCCAGCGGCGGGCGCGGCCTCGGAGGCGTCGTCGACCCGCCCCGCCTCGTCCAAGGCGGCAATGTCTTCCCCGTAATGGCGCATGAAAAGCTGTTCGAGTGTGGGCGGGTGCGCG
>DATGSB010000326.1:0-2836 GCA_035303045.1 Actinomycetaceae bacterium
GAACCACCCGAGGTTGGTCACCACCCACGCTCGACCTTGGCTGAACATCGCGTGCGTTTGCCCCGGAAAGAGCAGCAACACGATGAGAATGACGACCATCAGCGCTGCCGACACGAAGAAGATCGTCGGGTTGGTGCGCAATCCGAGGCGTTCGGCGAGTCGTTCGAGCATCCTTGCTCCTTTGCGTCGGTCCAGGCGCTGCGGTGCGTCTCGCGGCTTAGCCCCGCGCCACCCCGTGGCGCAACGCACCGCCCGGGAGCGTGTCGGACGACGGGCGAGGCGGGCCGCGAATACCTTCACGCCTCGCAATCGTCTAGAAACGTGACGCTGCGCAATTGAGTTCCGCCTCAGTTCGCAAAAAGCGGCGAGAAGCGGGGCGCGCTGCATTTCTTCGGTGGTGGCTAAGCGGGCGATGCGTAAGGTGTGGAGAGCGGAGGGTCGGTTTCCTGGGCGGAGGAATCGGCCCTCCGCCACCGTCCGTTGCCACCGGAATTGACCGCCGCCGCGCACCACCGCCCGACGCGGCCCAGCCAAACGAGAAGGACGCTCATGCCCACGATGACGTGGATCGACGACAACGCCGGGCTTCGCCCCGATCACCCCGCGATCGTGTCTGCGGAGACCGGGGTGGCCACCACCTACCGGCAACTGGCTCAGCGCATCGCGCGTGCCGCGGGCGGGCTGCGGGCCCGTGGCGTGGAGCCGGGCGACCGGGTCGGCATCGTGGGGCTCAACACGGTGGAGTACTTCGAAGCCCTCTACGCCTGCGCCCGGATCGGGGCGATCGCGGTGCCCATCAACTACCGGCTCAGCCCGCGCGAGGTCGCCGCGCTGGGCGCCGACTGCTCCCCCGCGCTCGTGCTCGCCGACACCGAGCTGAGCGACCTCGCCGAGGCGATGGCCGAGCCGGGCTCGGCCCCACTCATCACGTGGGGAGGCTCCCGCGAGTGGGACCACCTTTTCGCCTGCGCGCCCCCGCTCACCCACCCTCCGGCGGCATCGCCGGACGAGCCGTGGCTCATCATCTACACCTCGGGCACCACCGGGCGCCCCAAGGGCGTCGTCCACAGCGTGGCGACGATGACGGCGGACATCGAGAACTCCGCGATCGCCTCCCGCATCGACGCCGACAGCACGGGCCTGGGCTTCCTCGCACCCTTCCACGTCGCCGGGCTCAACGTGCACGGCAACCCGCTGTTGCGCGCGGGCGGCACGCTGGTGCTCATGGCGCGCTTCGATGCCCGCCGCGCCCTGGAACTCCTCGCCTCCGACCGATTCGACTTCACCCACTTCTCCGCCCCGAGCGCGGCCCTGCAGATGATGACGGCGATCACCGACGTCGACTTCGCTGCGCTGCCGCCGCTCATCACCACGGTGGGCGGCTCACCGATCCCCGACGACCTGCTCGCCGCGTGGCAGGACGTCGGCTGGACGATGGTGCCCGTCTACGGGGCCACCGAGGCCGGCTCCTCGGTCGCCTCCGGCATCGCCCGCCAGGGCCAGGCCCCCGGTCTCGTGGGCCCCGCCACCATCAACACCCGGCTGCGCGTCGTCAACGCCGCAGGACAGGACTGCGCTCCCGACGAACTCGGGGAAGTGTGGATCGGCGGGGACTCGCTCATGCTGCGCTACTGGCAACAACCCGAAGCGACCGCCACGGCGGTGAGCGACGGCTGGTACCGCAGCGGCGACATCGGGGCGCTCAACCATGCGGGCGAGCTGCGCATCGTCGACCGGATGAAGGACATGTTCATCTCAGGCGCCGAAAACGTGTACCCGGCCGAGGTGGAGTCGCTGCTCTTCGAGCACCCCGCCGTCGGCGTCGTCGCCGTCGTCGGCGTGCCCGACGAGAGGTGGGGCGAGGTCGGCATGGCCTTCGTCGTCCTCAGGGACGGCCACGACGCCACGGCCGAGGAGCTGCGCGCCTGGTGCGACGGGCGCATCGCCCGCTACAAGATCCCCGCCCACATCCGCTTCATGCCCGACCTGCCGCGCGGCGGTAGCGGCAAGGTGCTGAAGAGCGAACTCATGGCGGCCGCCCGTGCCTGAGGACGCCTATACCGCGCTGCTGGCCGACCTGGCCGCCGAGGCTCAGGAGCTCGACGACGCCGTGGCCACCCTCAGCCCGGCGCAGTGGCGCACACCCACGCCGGCCGAGGGGTGGACCATCGCCCATCAGATCGCGCACTTGCAGCTGACCGAGGAGTTCATGCTGCTCGCGCTCACCGATCCCGCGGCCTTCGCTGAGGCCCTACCCGGAGCGACCGCCGATCCCGGGCTCACTCAGGCGCAGTTGGCTGATCCGGAGCTGGGCACGGAAACGCTCGCGGGCTGGCGCCAGTCGCGTGAGCGCCTCCTCGACGCGCTGCACGCCGGGGGCCCGCGTGACCGCATCCCGTGGATCGGTCCGTCGCTGTCCCTGCGTACCGCCGCCACCTCGCGGATCATGGAGATCTGGGCGCATGCCGAAGACGTGCTCACCGCGCTCGGCGCTCATCGGGGGCCCACCCACCGGTTGCGCCACATCGCCCACCTCGCCGTCGCCGCCCGCGACTTCTCCTTCCGCAATCGCGGGCTGCCCGCGCCGGACGAACCCTTCCGGGTCGTCGTCCACGCACCCGGCGGCGAGGAGTGGGCGTGGGGGCCCCCGGACGCCGCAGAGCGCGTGACAGCCGAGGCCTACGACTTCGCGTTGCTGGCCACCCGCCGCCTGCATCCCGACGACGCCGAGGTCAGCGCCGTCGGGGAACGGGCCACCGCCTGGCTCGAGGTGATCCAGGCCTTCGCCGGCCCGTCCGGCCCCCAGCGAGCCGTCCGCGGCGCCCCGCGCGCCACC
>DATGSB010000327.1:0-6694 GCA_035303045.1 Actinomycetaceae bacterium
CTCGTGGGAGCGGCACGCCGTCTCGACATCGGCGCCAAGGCACGGGAGGTGCGCGGCATCGACCGCGTCGTCATCCGCGATGGCGACGACATCGCGGCCATGCTCACCCACATGGGGGCCCACGACGCCGTGCTGGTGTGGGAGGAGCGGCGGATGCGCCGCGAGGTCCGGGGCACCGCCAACAGGCTCGCAAACTTCGACGACGCGAACCTGCGGCGCTCCGCCCGGGCCGCCGTCGCGGCCGGGGCACGCGTCGAACGCGCCTTCGAGATCCTCGGCGACGAGGTGCCCGACCACCTGGCCGAGGCGGGAAAGCTGCGGCTCAGCCACAAGCAGGCGAGCCTCGAGGAACTCGGCGCCCTCGCCTCCCCGCCGCTGACGAAGGACGCGATCGCCGGGCGCATCCGCCGCTTGCTCGCGATGGCCGACAAGCGCGCACACGAGCTGCGCATCCCAGACACCGAAGCAGCGCTGACCCCCGACATGCTCGACCTGTGAGCGGCCCCGGCGTTCACCCTGTGGCGTGCGCAGGTCACGGGCCCAGAGCCCGGTGTAGCGTTAACGGCGACAACGTGGTTCGCCCTGCTGACCGCGGTGACGTCCACGACAAGCTTGACACTCGACCGCATGCGCCAGGTGGCGTATAAGAGGAGGACACAGTGAGCATCCGAGTCGGCATCAACGGTTTCGGCCGTATCGGCCGTAGCTTCTTCCGCGCCGCGCTCCGATCCGGCGCCGACATCGAGATCGTCGGAGTCAACGACCTCACCGACAACGCGACACTGGCTCACCTGCTGAAGTACGACTCGGTTTTCGGGCCGCTGGACGCCGAGGTGAGCCGCGGCGACGACACGATCACCGTGGGGGGCAAGAGCTTCAAGGCGCTGGCCGAGCGTGACCCCGCCAAGCTGCCCTGGGCGGATCTCGGCGCGGACATCGTTATCGAATCGACCGGCCACTTCGTCGCCGGTGAGGCCGCGCAGGCGCACCGGGATGCCGGGGCGAAGAAGGTCATCATCTCCGCTCCCGGGAAGGACGTCGACGCCACCTTCGTCATGGGCGTCAACCACACCGACTACGACCCCGCCAACCACCACATCTTCTCCAACGCCTCGTGCACGACCAACTGCCTGGCGCCCCTGGCGAAGGTGCTGCACGAGAGCTTCGGCATCGAACATGGGCTCATGACCACGGTGCACGCCTACACCGCCGACCAGAACCTGCAGGACGGCCCCCACTCCGACCTGCGGCGCGCCCGGGCCGCCGCCATCAACATGGTTCCGACAACGACGGGTGCCGCCAAGGCGGTCTCCCTCGTGCTGCCGGAACTCAAGGGCCGGCTCGATGGTTTCGCGATGCGCGTGCCGGTGCCTACAGGTTCCGCCACCGACCTCACCTTCACCGCGCAGCGCCCCGTTTCGGTCGAGGCCGTCAACGACGCCATGCGCGAGGCGGCGGCGAAGCCGGAATGGCAGGGCATCCTCAAGTACACGGAAGACCCGATCGTGTCGGCCGACATCATCGGGGACCCGCACACCTCGATCTTCGACGCCGGCCTCACCCGCGTGCTCGGGGACCAGGTGAAGGTCGTCTCCTGGTACGACAACGAGTTCGGCTACTCCCAGTCGCTGGTCAACCTCGCCACCTACGTCGGGGAACGTCTCTAAGACGCTCCGCCCTTGCCCGCCGGCCACCGCAGGGGGGCGGCGGGCAAGGCATGGCACGACCCGTGAATGAGGAGAACAGGATGAAGACGCTCGATGACCTCGGCGAGCTGCGCGGGCGACGCGTACTCGTGAGATCCGACTTCAACGTGCCCCTCGATGGCACGACCATCACCGACGACGGTCGGATCCGCGCGGCATTGCCGACGCTGCGGGCGCTCGTCGACCGCGGCGCCAAGGTCATCGTCGCCGCGCACCTCGGCCGGCCGGGCGGCAAGCGCGACCCGCAGTTCTCCCTCGCCCCGGTGGCGACGCGGCTGGCCGAGCTGCTCGACGCCCCGGTGGCCCTGGCCGAGGACGTCGTGGGGCCCGACGCACGCGCGAAGGCCGCCGCCCTCGCCGACGGTGACGTCCTGCTGCTCGAGAACGTCCGATTCGATGCACGCGAGACCAGCAAGACCGACGCCGAGCGCGAATCCCTGGCAGCGGAGTTCGCCGAGCTGGCCGATGTGTTCGTCTCCGATGGCTTCGGAGTCGTCCACCGCAAGCAGGCGAGCGTCTACGACATCGCCGGCCTGCTCCCCAGCGGCGCCGGCCGACTGGTCGCCGCCGAAATCGCCGCGCTGTCGCGCGCGACGAGCGACCCGCAACGCCCGTACGTCGTCATCCTCGGCGGCTCCAAGGTGTCGGACAAACTCGGCGTCATCGAGAACCTGCTGGCCAAGGCCGACCGCCTGCTCATCGGCGGCGGCATGGTCTTCACCTTCCTCGCCGCCCAAGGCCACGACGTGGGCAAGTCGCTGTTGGAAAGCGACCAGATCGAGGCGGTGGCGGGTTACCTCGAGGACGCCGAGAAGCGAGGCGTCGAGATCGTGCTGCCCGACGACATCATCGTGGCGCCCCGGGTCAGCGAGGACGCGCCCGCCACCACCGTGTCGGCCGACGCGATCCCCGCCGAAGACATCGGCCTGGACATCGGCCCCAGCGCGCAGCGCGAGTTCGCCCGCCATATCGCTGAGGCGAAGACGGTGGTGTGGAACGGGCCGATGGGAGTATTCGAGATCGACGCATTCGCCGGGGGCACCCGAGCCGTCGCGCAAGCCATGTCCGAATGTGCCGGCTACACCATCGTCGGTGGGGGCGATTCCGCGGCCGCGGTGCGCCTACTCGGCTTCGAGGAATCGCGTTTCGACCACATTTCTACCGGGGGCGGTGCGAGCCTGGAGTTTCTCGAAGGCAAGAACCTGCCCGGGATCGCCGTCTTAGGAGCCTGAATGTCGCAGCCACGCATCCCGCTCATGGCGGGGAACTGGAAGATGAACCTCGACCACCACGAGGCCACCCACCTCGTGCAGCAACTCGCCTGGAGCCTGCGCGACGCGTCCCACGATTACGACGCCGTCGAGGTCGTCGTCCTGCCGCCCTTCACCGATATCCGATCGGTGCAGACCCTCGTGGATGCCGACAAGCTCGAGATTCGTTTCGGCGCCCAGGACGTGTCGGCCCACGCCCATGGCGCCTACACCGGCGAGGTCTCTGCCGCCATGCTCGCCAAGCTCGGCGTCAGCTATGTCGTCGTCGGTCACTCCGAGCGGCGGGAGTACCACGGCGAGGACGACGCCGTCGTCAACGCCAAGGCGCGTGCGGCCCTGGGCGCCGGCCTCACCCCTATCATCTGCGTGGGCGAGGGCGAGGAAGTGCGCCAGGCCGGTGAGCAGATCGCCCACACGTTGGCCCAGGTCGAGGGGGCGTTCGACGGCATCGCCGCCGAACAGGCCGCCGGGTGCGTGGTGGCGTACGAGCCGGTGTGGGCCATCGGCACGGGCAAGGTCGCCACGCCGGCGGACGCCCAAGAGGTCTGTGGTGCCATCCGCGAACGGTTGGGTGAGCTCTACGGCGCGCCGACCGCCGAGCAGGTGCGCGTGCTGTACGGCGGGTCGGTCAAATCCACGAACATCGCCTCGATCATGGCGGAAACCGACGTCGACGGCGCGCTCGTGGGAGGCGCGAGCCTGGACGCCAAGGAATTCGCCAGCATCGTTCGGTTCCGCGACCACCACGGTGCGTAGGCGGGCCGACTCGTCTCGGTTGCCGGAATTTTCGCGTATCCTTTGCCGATGCGTGGCAACACGCGGTTGTCGGCCGTTGTGAAAGGAGTTCCCGGGACGTGACTGGCCTGCGGATCGCCCTGGAAGTGCTGCTCGTCCTCACGAGCATCTTCCTCATTTTGTCCATCCTCATGCACAAGGGGCGCGGCGGGGGGCTCTCCGACATGTTCGGCGGTGGGATCAGCTCCTCGATCGGGTCCTCCGGCGTGGCCGAACGGAACCTCAACCGGATCACCGTGGGGATTTCCATCCTGTGGGCGACGACGATCGTGCTGCTGGGCGTCATGCAGCGGTTCGCGTAGGAGGCGCAGATGGCAGGAGGAAGTGTCATCCGGGGTTCCCGCATCGGGGCGGGCCCCATGGGGGAGAGTGCCCGCGGCGCGAGCGCCCCGCGCATCCAGGTGTCGTACTGGTGCGCCAACGGCCACGAGACGTCGCCGAACTTTTCGGTGGAGGTGCAGGAGGAGCTCCCGGCCACCTGGGATTGCCCCACCTGCGGCCTGCCCGCGGGCCTCGACCGGGACGCGCCCCCGGCGCCGCCCGTGAACGAGCCGTACAAGACGCACCTCGCCTACGTGAAGGAGCGGCGCAGCGAGGAGGACGGCGAAGCCTTGCTCGAGGAGGCACTTGCCGCGCTGCGGGCGCGGCGCGGCTCCTAGGACGGCAAGTCGGCCGCAGCGGCGACGTCGAGCAGCCACAGGGTGGCGGCGCGACCGCGCACGCGTCCGGCGGGCACGACTGGCCCCTCGACGACCTCGCTCTCCTCGCGCACGTCACGGCCCGTGAGCGCAGCCGTCACCGCGGGGGCCTTCTCGGCCCCCGACACCATCAACCACACCTGCGTGCCGGAGTTCAGGGTCGGCAGCGTGAGGCTGACCCGCTGCGGCGGCGGTTTCGGGGATTCCAGTTCGGCGACGGCCGCCACGTCGTCCTCCGCCACGGCCGGTCGATGCGGGAACAGTGAGGCGACGTGGCCGTCGGGTCCCACGCCGAGCAGAACGACGGAAAACTGGGGCAGAGAACTCCCGGGGGCCGCGTGCGTGGTGAGGTGTGCGGAGTACTGCCGGGCCGCGGTGGCGGCGTCGGGCACGAGGTCAGGTCCCGGGGTGGCGTGGATGTGCTCCTCGCGCACCGGCACGTGATCCAGGAGGGCTTCGCGAGCCTGAGTTTCATTGCGATCGGAGTGCCCGGTGGGCAGGAACCTCTCGTCTCCCCACCACAGGTGCACGTCCTCCCACGACACGAGGTCGCGCAACGGGTCGCGGGCCATGGCGGCGAGGACGGCGATGCCGATCGACCCTCCGGTGAGCGCGACGTGCACGGGGGAGTGAAGCGATTGGGCATCGAGCAGCGTGAGAAGGAGCCGCGAGGCCGCCGCGCGGCTCAACAGGTCACCGTCGGGGTGCAGAATCACGAGCGGCGCAGGCCGGCCGTCGCCGGTGTCCGGCTCCTGGGCGCTCTTGCCTGGGGTGGTCATGAGGTCCTCCCGTCGAGTTGGGTGATCTGGGTCAAGCCCGAGACGAGCACGTCGCCATAGGTTTCGTCCGCGTCGAGGCGCCGCAGTTCTTCGGTGAGGCAATCGGCCAACGTGCGAACCGGCAGGTTGATGTGCTGGTCGGCGCGGCCGGGCCGGCGTAATACCGCGACCGTGGCCCCGTGGGGCCGGTCGAGGGTGATCTCCCCTTCGGACCGCTCGAGTGTCACCCGCGTGATCGTCGGCTCGGGGGTCAGGACGACCTCCGTGGGGACGTCGAGCGCCTGGGCCAGCCACGCCGCGAGCAGGTACACCGAGGGCCGCTCCTCGCCTCCGGACACGCGCACTCGGGTGACGGGCGCGCGCGGCGGTTCGTCGAGGGCTGCAGCGAGCAGGCCGCGCCACAGGGTGATGCGGGACCACGACACGTCGGTGTCGCCGGGGCGGTAGCCAGGGCCCATCCGCAGCAGGGTGGCCACGGGGTCGGCGCACGAGGCGACGTCGGTGATACGGCGTTGCGCGATCGCGCCGAGCGGCTCGTCCCCCGGCACCGGGGGAGTGGAACCGGTCCACCACACCACCACCGGGGTGTCCGGCAGCAGCAGCGGGATGACGAGGGTGTCGAGCATCTCGGTGGGCCCGCCGTGGGTGTGGAGGATGACGACCTCACTCATCCCCGCCTCGTCACCCAGCCGGATCTCGGCGTCCATCCGCGAATCCGTCGTCTTGTCGCCCAACACGACCCCCACCACGCGGCAGGGGTGCTCCCGCGCGGCGCCGTTCGCGGCCGCCAGGGCCGTGTCCATGGTTGCGGGGTCGTGGGTGACGATCACGAGCGTGAGCACCCGGCCCAGCGTCGTCGCCCCGGCGCCGCGGCGCAGGTCGGCGAGCTGGCTCGCGACTGCGGAGGAGGTGGTGGCGTGGATCGTCGTTCTCATGGCCGGCTCCTTAGGGCATGCGCCACTGGTGGCCGTCGCGGGCGAGCATGGCATCGGCCGAGGGCGGCCCCCAGGTGCCAGGCCGGTAGGTGTCGGGCGGGCCCGCGGCGGCCCAGTGGTCGATGACGGGATCGAGGATGCGCCACGAGAGTTCGACCTCCCGCTGCCGCGGGAACAGCGGCGGATCCCCCAAGAGGACGTCGAGGATGAGGCGCTCGTAGGCCTCCGGTGAGTTCTCGGTGAAGGCGTTGCCGTAGCCGAAGTCCATGGTGACGTCGCGGACCTCCATCGCGGTACCAGGCACCTTCGATCCGAAGCGGATCGTCACCCCCTCGTCGGGTTGGACGCGGATGACCACGGCGTTGCGTCCCAAATCGCTGGTGTCGGCGGTGTCGAAGGGCAGGTGGGGCGCGCGCCGGAACATCACCGCGATCTCGGTCACGCGGCGGCCCAGTCGCTTGCCGGTTCGGAGGTAGAAGGGCACCCCGGCCCAGCGGCGTGAGTCGATCT
>DATGSB010000328.1:0-3792 GCA_035303045.1 Actinomycetaceae bacterium
GTGGCCCGTGAAGCCGGGGTCGATGAAGCCCGCCGTGGAGTGGGTGAGGAGGCCGAGGCGGCCGAGCGAGGACTTTCCTTCGAGGCGCGCGGCGACGTCGTCACCGAGCGTGACGAGTTCGTAGGTGGCGCCCAGCACGAACTCTCCGGGGTGCAGCACGAAAGGTTCGCCGCGGGCGACCTCCACGAGTCGGGTGAGGTCGGACTGGTCATCGGCGGGGTCGATGACGGCGTAGCGGTGGTTGTCGAACAGGCGGAACCACCGGTCGAGGCGCACGTCGATGCTCGCGGGCTGGATCATCTCGGGGTCGAACGGGTCCAGCCGCACGCGGCCCGCCTCGATCTTGGCGCGAATGTCACGGTCAGAGAGCAGCACGTTTGCGATTGTGCACCATCTCCGGGGCGATGCGGGGCCGCGCCTCGCGACCGCCGGGCCCGGGCGGGGCCGTGGCGGGGCGGCTCGCTGGCGTCGCGCTGCCTCGGCTATAGTGGACCGGCGTCCAACGCACGCGGGTGTAGTTCAATGGTAGAACCTCTGCTTCCCAAGCAGACGGCGCGGGTTCGATTCCCGTCACCCGCTCCAATTCCGGAGTCACACATTTCAGCGCACGCCGCCCGCGGCGAGATCTGGCGGGCGAACGGGGCGGCCACCCGTACAGGTGAAGCACGTACGATGCTGGCGCGAGCACACTCAAGCGAACTACCCGCTGTCAGAAAGGACCATGCCATGGCCGACTACACGGCTTTTGACGTCGCGCATTTGTCGACCGTCGAACTCTTTACGCCAAAGATGGAGGAGTCACTCTGGTTCTTCCGTGACCTCCTCGCCATGCGCGTGGTTGCTGAGGAAGGCGACTCCGTCTACCTGCGCACCTGGGACGAGTACGAGCTGCACACCATCAAGCTCACGCCCAAGAAGGACGCCGCGGGCGTCGGCCGCACCTCCTTCCGCGCCTCCAGCCAGGAGGCTCTCGAGCGCCGCGTCGCCGCGATCGAGGAGACCGGGCTTGGCGTGGGCTGGCAGGACGGCCAGCCGGGCAACGGCCCGACGTACGTCTTCCACGACCCGGACGGCCACGAGATGGGCATCTACTACGAGACGGAACGCTACGTCGCCACCGACGACAAGCCGGCTCTGAAGAACCAGGCCTCCCGGTTCCCCGGCTTCGGCGTCAACGCCCGCCGCATGGACCACATCAACTACCTCGCGAAGGACGTCGAGGCCAACGGCGAGTTCATGATGAAGGCCCTCGGCTTGCGCGAGAGCGAGCGGGTGCGCCTCAACAACGGCAAGTTCGCCGCCTGGTGGTTCCGCTGCAACCAGAAGTCCTACGACGTCGTCTACTCAGATGACTGGACGAAGCACGGCAACCGCCTGCACCACATCGCCTTCGCTCCGGACACCCGCGAGGACATCCTCAAGGCTGCCGACATCTTCCTGGAGAACGGCATCTTCATCGAGTCCGGGCCGCACAAGCACGCCATCAACCAGACCTTCTTCCTCTACGTCTGGGAGCCGGGCGGTAACCGCATCGAGTTCGCCCAGGCCGGCGCTCGCCTCCTGCTCGACCCGGACCAGCCGGTGTATGAGTGGACCGAGGAGGAGCGCAAGAAGGGCCAGGCGTGGGGCATGAAGACCATCGAGACCTTCCACACCCACGGCACCCCGCTCGTCTGACGCTCGCGGGTTGACCCGAATCCCCCGTTCCGCACGCGACGGAACGGGGGATTCGTCGTTGGTCAGGCCGCCGGGGCCGTGACGACGCTCAAGCCGTGACGACGTTGCGCAGCGGCTTTCCCGCCAGCAACGCCGCCGCGTTGTCGGCGATGAGCTCGGCGGCTCCCACGGGCCGCCCGCCCGCAGCGTGGGGGGTGATGATCGCGTTGGGCGCGTCCCACAAGGGGGACTCGCCCGGCAGCGGCTCGATGGCCGTGACGTCGAGGGCCGCGCCTCCGAGGTGGCCGCTGCGCAGTGATTCGATGAGGGCGTCCTCATCCACCGTGCTGCCGCGCCCGACGTTGACGAGCAGCGCGCCCGCTCGCAACTTGGAGAGCCTGTGAGCGTCGAGGGCACGGTCGGTATCCGGGGTGGTGGGCAGCACCATGATGAGCACGTCGGTTTCCGGCAGCGCCTCATCCAGCTCGGCGTCGGTGATGACGTCGAAGCCCCCTCGCTCGCCCGCGCTGCGCGCGACTCCCCGCACCCGGGCGCCCAGCGGAGCGATGAGCCCGGCGAGGTGCTGGCCGATCTGGCCGAAGCCCCAGATGAGCACCCGGGCATCGAGCAGGGTGGTGACCTGCCCGGTGGGTGGGTGCAGCGGCTGAATGCCGCCGATGTCGTAGGACCAGTGGCGCTCCGCCTGCGCGCGGGCCGCGGCGGGCAGCTTTCGCACCAGCGCGAGGGTGAGCGCCAGCGCGTGCTCGGCGACGGGCAGCGTGTGCAACCCCACCCCCGTCGTGAGGACGACGTCGGGGCCGAAGCCCAATGACGTCACCACCTCCGATCCCGCGGCGAGCCCCTGCACCCACCGCATGTGCGGCAGGTCCGCGGCGAAGGCCGCCATACGTTCCCGCGAGCTGCCCCAGATGAGCAGTCCCTGCGCGTCGCGGTGCTCCTGGGGGATCGGGGCGGTGACGTCGTATCGCACCGCGATCGCGCCGGGCGGCAGCTCGAGGTCGATGTCCAAGGAATCGGGGACGAGGATCTTGAGCGGGTCGGCAGCAGCGTCGCTGGGGGGAACCATCGTTGTCTCCTTCATGGCACGGGCCGCGCCGTGCACAGTCGTGGGTATCCGGGAGCATCGTGGCATCCCCCGAGCGTTCCGGTTTTGAGGCGCGCTCTTGCGTGGCAGGATCGAGAGCAGCGCTTCAGCAAGCCCCAACCAGGCACGTGATGCCTCACGGAGTTGTGATGACAACGAGTACGACCGGTGATTCCGCGCAGGTCCCAGCCGACGAGCGAGAGTCGGTGATGCTCGCGTTGCGCTCGACCGCGCCCAGCCCGCACGTGGCCGAGGTGCTCGACACGGTGGCCGACACCCAGTTCCTCACGGGTGCCCGGGAGCAGATCTTCGACGCCATCGAGCGCCTGACCGACATGCGGCTCGGGGAGATCCAGGTGCTTGTCGCGGTCGCGGAGGGCGCCGATCATTACCGTGGGATCGCGCGGGCGACGGGCCAGGTCGATGCGGCGGCGGAGGCAACGGTCGAAGCGTTGGTGCGCAAGGGCGCACTCGCGCGCCACCACCACCCCAAGGCACACAACGGCGATCGGCCCACACTCGTGCACCTGACGCCGCGGGGCGATGCGCTGCTAGCGCAATCCGAGGCGATCCGCGTGCGTCTCATCGACGCGGTGCTCGACAGTCTCGGCTCGGCCTCGTCGGCTGAGCTGCGCCTCGCGGCCCACACCCTGACCCAAACGTTGGGCGCCACGGCGATCACGCACCGCCAGATCGGTGGCCCGGCCGCCGAACAGAACTAGGGGCAACGCAACGCCGATGTCGCCGCTCGTAGCCGGGCCTCAGGCCTCGGCGGGGCGGCCCCTTCTGGGCAGCGTGGTGATGTCACCGGCGCGCAGGTTGGCGGCGATCGCGTCGGTCAAGCCTGCGAGCTGGCGCACCTGGTCGGGGCTGAGCGCGTCGAAGATGAGTGCGCGCACATCGGCGACGTGATTGGGCGCCACGGCCTGCACCATTGCCAGACCGTCGTCCGTGAGGGTCGCCTGCCGCACGCGGGCGTTGCCGGGCATGCGACTGCGCGTGACCCACCCCTTCTTCTCCAGCCGGGTGAG
>DATGSB010000329.1:0-15567 GCA_035303045.1 Actinomycetaceae bacterium
CGGCTTGGGCTTACCTAACGGATGATCCGTCTGCTGAGGTGTCGTATCGGACTGCACCACGATCGTGAACCTACATTCTCCCGAGGGTCGGCTCCCGCTTCTCTGCAGGGTCGGCGAGCTCAGGAGGCAGGTTACAGGTAACCGTAAACTCCTACGGCGGTTTTGTGCCCGGCCAATGACTGTCCGCAGTCGTTACGTGGATGTGATCTTTGATCGCCGACCACGGCGTGGTCGCAACACTACGATCGGGAGGGCGTGCCTCAAGGATCCTGCGTCTGCGCACGGTCTCGACGAGCAGTTCCAGATACAGCGAAGGAAATTCAATGATGAAGTTTCGTACCCGCTCCCGCGCGAGATCCGTAGGGGTCTCTTCCGCCATAGTCTTCCTGCTCGCCGGCGGAGTCGCCGCGTGCTCCTCCGACGCCGACGGCGACTCCCCCGGTGGAGATGCGCCCGGCGGTGGCAGCGAGCCCGTCGCGTCAGACGAGCTCGACCTGTCTGCGCTGGATGTTTCGGATGAGGTGGCCGAAGAGCTGCAGTCGCTTTATCAAGAGGCACTGGAGGAGGGCACCTTCACGAGCTACGCGGGCCACCAGGAAGAACTGGCTCCCCTCTACGCCGCGTACGAGGAGGCATTCCCGGGTATCACGGTCAACCCCGTGACAACGATTGGCGCGGATTCCCTCGCGAAGCTCGAGGGCGAGCGGGCCTCGGGCAACCACGTCGCGGACATCTACTCGAGCCCGAACATCGAAACGTACCTCGAGTTCGCGCAACCGTATGAGGTGGTCGCGTTTACGCCCCCCGAGGGCATCGAAGGTGTGGCCCCGGAGCAGCTCGTCGGAACTGGCGAGAACGAGCACATGTATGCGGCCGGCCAGATCTTCCTCATCGGCACGGCACGCAACACCGAGCTCGTGGAGGACGCGGATGCGCCCCGGACGTGGGCGGATATGGTCGATCCCGCGTGGGACGGCCAGACGGTGTTCGACGACCCGAGCCGGCCGGGCGGCGCGAACGGCGCCGTCACCCAGCTACTCAACGCGGGGATCATCGACACGCAATGGATGAACGACCTGGGCGACGGCGCGACGATCACGGCGTCCCAGCAGCTGGCGGGACAGCAGCTCAGCGCGGGCCAGGCCGCCCTCGAGATCTTCCTCTCGACGTCCACGGTGCTGGCGATGCAGAACACGGGCGCGCCCGTGGCGTTCAACTTCTTGGATGAGAACAACATCATGCTCACCAACAAGTACATGCTCGTCGACAATGCGCCCAACCCGGCGGCGGCGAAGCTCTTCCTCAACTTCATCCACACGAAGCCCGCGCAGGAAGCGATCTTGGAATCTGGCGATTACCCGCTGAACCAGGCCACGGACGTCACCTCGCCCCACGGCTTCCCGCGCCTGGACGAGCTACACATCCTTGAGCTCGCGCCGAACAGCGTCCTCGTTCCGCTCGGCGGGCAGAACTCCGACATGTACCGGGAGGAGTTCTTCGTCGAGCTCGACTGACCGACGTGATCGGGGGCCCACCGCGGCCCCCGATCATTGCGGCTTTACTCGGCCCCGACGTTGTGGGCGGTCAGCCGCCAACCGGGGCTGCGGCCCGGGTTGGGGGCGAGGACCGCCCAATGGCAGTTGTCGAGTCCGGCGAACCCGAACCAGGATTGCGGATCCAACGAGAGCAAGGCGCTGAGCGCCAGGGTGATGGCAGCGCCGTGAGACACGACGACGACGACGTCGTCGCCGGATAATCCCGCCGCATGCTCCAGGATGGCCTCGTGCATGCGGGCGGCGACATCGCGGCGGGAATCGGCGCCGATGCCCTCCGGTTCCCTCCCCCGGCGCCAGGCCGCGAAGGCCGTGGGCCAACCGCGCTCGATCTCCTCGCGGTCCAGCCCCTCCCACAAGCCGAAGTTGCGTTCCCGTAGCCGAGGGTCGTCTTCGACCCTCACGCCGGTGATCTCCGCCAACGCACTTGCCGTGTCCCGCGCCCGGCGCAGGTCGGAGGAGACGATCTTCGTCGGGACCAACGCCGCGAGCGCCGCTGCCGCCGCCTGCGCCTGGGCGCGGCCCACGTCGTCGAGATCGATGTCGCTTTGCCCTTGGAGCCGCCCGGCGGCGTTAAGGGCGGTGCGACCGTGGCGCCACAAGACGATGAGCGGTCCGGTCACTCAGCGCCGTCCTGCGCCCACCCATAGAGGTCTGCCGGAAGCGGGATGGCGGGACAGTCCTTCCACAGCCGCTCGAGGCTGTAGAACTCCCGGTCCTCGGGCTGCTGGACGTGAACGACGAGGTTGCCGTAATCGAGCAGCACCCATCGGTGCTCCGAACGTCCCTCGCTGCGCACCAGCTTGATGCCCTCGTCATGCATGGCCTTGTCCACCGCGTCGACGAGCGAACGCACGTGGCGGTCGTTGTTGCCTTGGACGAGTACGAAGACGTCGGTGAGCGGCATTCGCTCGGAGACGTCGAGGGCGACGATCTCCTGTCCCTTGGCGTCTGCGGCGGCTCGGGATGCCGCGAGCGCCAACTCGTGTGAACGGGCCTCAGCGGGCACAGCACTCCTCAATGCTCGGGGCAGTCACCTGATCGTAGTGGGAGATCCGCGCCACATCGGCCGCTTCCTGCACGGTCGCCGTCCCGAGCGCGCCGTCGTCGCCGAAGGCGTCGGTGGCAAGCAACCAGATCAGCCCGCCGAGAATGACTCCCACAAGAGCCAGGACGAGGATCTTGACGGCGAAGAGGGCCGGGTGGTGCGGGGCGGGTTCACGGGGCTCCTCCTGCGCTGCGGCAGGCGTGGGCGGTGAGGGCCGGCTCTCGGTGGCGGCCAGCGCCTGCGCGGCGCGGGCGATCGGCACGGCGCCGTTATCCGTGGCCTCCTCCGTGGCCGGGGGGCGCAGCGAGCGGCGCTCGACCACCGATTCCGACGGCGTTGCGGCCGAAGCGAGGTCGCGCCACCGAGGCTGCAGGGTGAGTGAGGCGAAGTCTTCGCCCCCGTCGTCCTGACGATCTTCCTCGTCCGCGACCCATTCCTCCGCATCCTCGTCGTCGGTGTCGCCGCGGGCCGGGCGGTGATCGACACCCCTGTCCAACGTGGCGTCCCCGGGCGCTGGACTCGGCTCGTCGTCCCCGGGCGGCGACGTCGGCTCGTCCACCACCGCGGTTTGGCCATCGACGAAGGCGGGGAGCGCGACCGCGGAGTCGTCCAGCCGCGGGTGTAGGCCGAGGCTGATCTCCGCGGAGGCCGGCGTCGCCTCGACGATCGGCTGCACGGCGCTCAACGCCCCGGTCTCATCCAGGCCGCGGATTGCGCGTGCGGTGATCGGGGTGCGAACGACCGGCCGCAAGCCGGTCGCGGTGCGTTCCGAGCTCGCCACCGCCCGCCTTTCGTCGTCGACCGCGTCGGCGTCGCCGGCCATGGCGTCCCGCATGGACCGCCTCGTCACGCGCGACGCGGCCGGCACCGAGGGGTCGGCAGTAGGCGTGGAGCTCTCGGGCGTGGCCGCGGATTCGTCGCCGCCCCCGGCCGCGGGGCGGGGTGGGGTTGGCTGAGACGGGGCCCGCGCAGCGTCCCTGACGATGACTTCCCCGCGGTCGCCGAGTTCGATCTCGCCGGTGGCCAAGGCCTCCTGGCGGGCGGCTTCCTCTAAAGCGCGGCGCCGCAGCTCGCGGCGCGACGGCAGCGGGATCTGGCCGGTCTGTTCGGCTACGCGTTCGGCCTCCCGCTGCGCTTCCCGTCGGCGACGGCGTTCCCCGACACGGTGGGAACTACGCGGGTCGTGCTGCGTCACCGAAACTTTCACTCCTTCACGGACGTCTGGACCCGCTCCGAGGCCACTGCAGACGCAGCTGGCGTCGCCCCGGCCGCGAGGTTCCGATAGAGGTTGTGCTTGTTGATGTACTGCACGACGCCGTCGGGCACCAGGTACCACACGGGCATCCCTTGGTGCACCCGGCGCCGGCAATCGGAGGAGGAGATCGCCATCGCGGGCACCTCCATCACCGAGACCTGATCAGCGGGTAGGCCGGTGCGGTCCAGTGGATGGCCGGGGCGGGTGACGCCGATGAAATGCGCCAGCGACCACAGCTCGCCGACGTCCTTCCACCGCAGGATCTCCGGCAATACGTCGGCGCCCGTGATGAAGAACAGCTCCGCCTCGGGGTGTTGCTGGTGAAGTTCGCGCAGCGTGTCGATGGTGTAGGTCAGCCCCGGCCTCTCGATGTCGACGCGCGAGACGTTGAACCTCGGGTTGGAGGCCGTGGCGATGACGGTCATGAGGTAGCGGTGCTCCGCGGCCGTGACGGCGCGCTCCTGTTTGAATACCGGCTCGCCCGTGGGGACGAAGAGCACCTCGTCGAGCTCGAAGTCGTGAGCGACCTCACTTGCCGCCACGAGGTGGCCGTGATGGATCGGGTCGAAGGTTCCGCCCATCACCCCCAACCGGCGCGGTGCGGCACTCACCTCAACGGCGTGTGTAGATATTGCGGTACGCGAACGTCAGCATGAGCATGGCTGCGAAGATCGCGAGCGAGATGATGCCGTACATGATCGGCGGCATCGGCAGCTCGTTGACCACTTCAGACTGCTCAGCGGCCAGAACCACCAGAGAACTCTTCATCGTTCCATCTCACCCTTCTGTGCGCCCCAGCGCCTCGCTCCGTAGCTATCCCCCATCGTAACCACTACTGGCGCACGTGGCCGTCACCGACGACGATCCAGCTCGTCGTCGTCAGCTCTCCCAGCCCCATCGGACCGCGAGCGTGCAGCTTCTGGGTCGAGATACCGATCTCGGCGCCCAGGCCGAACTCGCCGCCGTCGGTGAAGCGCGTGGAGGCGTTGACCATGATCGCGGCGGCGTCGACCTCACTGGTGAAGCGTTCGGCCGCGGTGACGTCGCGCGTACAGATGGCGTCGGTGTGACCGCTGGAATAGGTGGCGATGTGGGTGAGCGCGGCATCGAGGTCCGCCACGACGCCCACGGCGAGGTCGAGAGAGAGATACTCGGTTTCCCAATCCTCGGACGTCGCCGGAACGACGTTGGCGCCCTGAGGGGCGTTGTCCACGACGAAGGCGTCGCCGTGGATCCGCACGCCTTCGGCGCCCAGCGCAGCCAGAGCACGGGGCAGGAACTCATCGGCGATGTCGCGGTGGATGAGCAGCGTTTCCGCGGCGTTGCACACCCCGGGACGCTGCGTCTTGGCGTTGACGACGATGTTGAGGGCCTCGTCGAGATCGGCGCTCGCGTCGACGTACACGTGGCAGTTGCCAACACCGGTTTCGATGACCGGCACCTTCGACTCGCGCACCACCGTCTGGATGAGACCGGCTCCGCCGCGCGGGACGAGGACGTCGACCAGGCCCCGGGCGCGCATGAGCGCGACGGAGCCCTCGCGGCCGTGGGCGTCGATCGACTGCACGAGATCCGCCGGTAGTCCCTGGGCCGCCAGCGCCTCGCCAAGCACGTCGACGATGGCTTCGTTGGACGAGGCGGCGGCCGAGCCGCCGCGCAGGATCACCGCGTTACCCGACTTCAGAGCGAGGCCCGCCGCATCCACCGTGACGTTGGGCCGCGCCTCATAGATCATTCCCACCACGCCCATGGGGACGCGCACTTGGCGCAGCTTCAGCCCGTTGGGCAGCGTGGAGCCGCGCACGATCTCACCCACGGGATCGGGCAGCGCGGCAAGCTCGCGCAGCGCGTCAGCGATGGCCCCGATGCGCTGCGGGTCGAGCGCGAGGCGGTCGAGCATGGCCTCGGAGAGATCGCCGTCGCGGCCGCGCTGGAGGTCCTCAGCGTTTGCTGCGACGATGCGATCCGCGGCGGCGACGAGGGCGTCGGCCATCGCGTGGAGCGCCGCGTCCTTGGTGGCGCGGGTGGCCGTAGCGAGCACTCGGGAGGCGTCCTTGGCGCGCCGCGCGACCGCCTCCACCGCCGCGGTCACAGCATCTGGCGCCTGCGCGGCGTCGGGGGCCTCGGGCGTCCCGTCGGCGACGAGGTGCGTGGGCTGCAACGTGGGAGGAGTCTTGGTCATGTTCCCAGGATAAGTTGCCCAGCCGTTATCTGGAAGCGCCCCTAGCGCTCAGGTGATCTCCGCGGCGCTCTTGTCGGTGCGCCAGCCCCGCCACCGCGGGTGGCGCATCCGCCCGCTGGGCGTCCACTCGGAGAATGCCACCTCGGCGACCCGTTTCGGGCTCACCCATTGGACGCCGTCGTCTTCGCCGGCGGGCACGGTGGCGGGCGCGGTCTTCCGGGCGATCCGTTCGAAACTCGCCACCCAGTCCCGGGCCTCCTGCTCGGAGAACCCCGTGCCGACCTTCCCCACGTATCGCCAGCCCTCGCCGTCCGGGACCGCCAACAGGAGTGATCCCACGATGCCGTGGCGCCGGCCCTGCCCGGCTCGCCATCCGATGACAACGACCTCTTGGGTCCGCGAATGTTTGATCTTGAGCCACGAACTGGATCGGCGCCCCGGTAGGTAACGGGAGTCCTTGCGTTTCGCGACTACTCCTTCGAGCTGCCACTGGCGGCTGGCGTCGATCGCCGCCTGGACGTCGCCGTCGAATGCCGGCGGCACATCGACGTAGTCGCTGGCGTCGTCGCCGATGGCGCCTTCCAGCAATCGGCGCCGGTCGTCGTAGCTCAGGCCGGTGAGGTCGCGGCCGTCGAGCTCCAAGATGTCGAAGGCCATGAAGCGCACCGGGATCTGGCCTCGCAGCCGGTCGATGTCGGCTGCGCCGGTGGTGTTCATCCGCTGTTGTAGCAGCGCGAAGTCCGGCATTCCCCGGGAGTTGAACGCCACGATCTCCCCATCAAGAAGCACCGACGAGGCCCGGCTGGCGCGTGGCAGAGCCGCCAGCTCCGGGTAGCGCGGGGTGATCGACTTGGCGTTTCGGCTATAGATGCGTACCTCGTTGCCGGCGACGGCCACGATCGCCCGGATGCCGTCCCATTTCATCTCCACCGCCCAGCGACGCGGGCTGGTCAGTTCCTCCGCGTCGCTCAACGTCGCCAGCATGGGTGGCACAAAGCTCGGTAGCCGGCGTCCACTGGTGCGCGACGGCGAGTCCTGGTCGCCTGAACGCTCGCGGGCGATGCTCAGCTGTTCCCGCCCGGCCGGGGCGGGGCTCGTGGGGTCTGAGATCTCCGCCATCGGATCTCCGCGGCGCCGGACACGGTCAAGCACCTCCCCCATCTCCAGTTGCCGCAGGCGCGGGTGGGTCAGTTCCCGCCACGTGCGTGGCGCCGCAACCATCGGGCGCGCTCGCCCCCGCAGCGAGTACGGAGCCACCGTCGTCTTGTTCACGTTGTTCTGAGACCAGTCCACGAAGACCTTGCCCGGGCGAAGCGCCTTGGCCATGCGTGAGACGACGAGGTCGGGATGGTCGCTTTCGAGGCTGCGGGCGAGTTCGTGAGCGAAGGCGCTGACATCATCGATCCCGTGGTCTCCGGTGAGCCCCGCGTAGAGGTGGATCCCCTTGGAGCCGCTGGTGACGGGCACGCATTCCAGGCCGACGTCGTCGAGGATGCTGCGGGCCAGCTTGGCGACCTCCACGCACTCGGCCAGCCCGACCCCCTCGCCCGGGTCGAGGTCGAGGACGAAGCGATCGGGATTGCGCGGGGTGCCATCCGGTCCGACCCGCCATTGCGGGACGTGCACCTCGAGGGAGGAGATCTGGGCCAACCAGGCCAGCGAGGCGGCGTTGTTGATGAGGGGATAGTCGTTGGAGTGGTCGCTGTGCTGGATCGTGACGCGTTCGATCCACTCCGGCGTGCCGGCTCCCAGATTCTTCTGAAAGAACACCTCGCCCGGCTGGTCCTCGGTTCCCACTCCTCCCGGCCAGCGCTTTCGGGTCGCCGGGCGGCCCTCGCAGTGGGGCAGCATCACCGGGGCGATCCGCTGGTAGTAATCCACGACGTCCCGCTTGGTCGTCCCCGCAGCCGGGTACATGACCTTCGTCGGGCTGGTCAGCCGGAGCCGGTGGCCGTCGATATCCATCGTCATCGCCGCAGGGCTCACCGTGTCACCGCGCCATCATGGTGGATGATCCGATTGGGCTCAGGCGCTCTTCTTGCCACTACCCGCCTTCTTCGCTGTGCGCTTGGTGCTGGCGCCCTGCTTCTTCCCGCTGCCAGAGGTCGACGTCGACCGCTTGCTCGCCGAGGACCTCGAGGTGGCCTCGGTTGAGGATTTCTTCGTCGAGCGCGGTTTGGCCTTCGACTTCAACTTTGACTCCGAGACCGAGCGTCGCAGGGCTTCGACGAGGTCGACCACTTCGGCGTCTTCCCCGTCGTCGGCTACCGCCACCTTCGTGCTCTCGTCGCCGGCCTCGCTCCCCTCGGCAAGCTTGGCGCTCACGAGGGCGCGCAGTTGCTCTTGATACTCGTCGCTGAACTCTTCCGGGCGGAAGTCGGCGGAGTAGTTGTCGACGAGCTGGGAACTCATGTCGAGTTCCATCTCCGAGATCTGCACGTCCGCGCCGATCTCGCCGAAGTCGGGGCGCCGGATCTCGTCGTCCCACAGCATCGACTGCAGGACGAGCACTTCGTCGCGAACCCGTAAGGCACCGAGCCTCGTCTTGTGGCGCAGCGTGAAGGACACGATGGCGGTGCGTTCGGCGGCCTCGAGGGTGCGGCGCAGCAGCACGTAGGGCTTGACTCCCGTGGTGGAGGGCGCGAGGTAGTAGCTCTTGTCGAGCATGATCGGATCGATCTGCTCGTTGGGGACGAACTGCAAGATCTGGATCTCGCGGGATTGTTCGCTCGGCAGGGTCTCGAGGTCGTCGCGGGTGATGATCGCGGTGCGCCCGCCGTCCTCATATGCCCGCTCGATGTCTTGCCACTTCACGACCTGGCCGCATACCTCGCACCGGCGCTGGTACCGGATGCGCCCCCCATCCTTCTCGTGAACCTGGTGGAGGGACAGGTCATGGTTCTCGGTGGCAGTATAGATCGAGGTGGGAACGTTGACGAGGCCGAAACTGATCGACCCCTTCCAGATCGCCCGCATCGTCGCCTCCATTCGCTGGACCACAGGCCTACGCCCGCGCCGACGCTTCAGGGGTGCGACGCGGTTGGGGGCTTCAGTCAACTAGCACGCGAGCGAGCCCGCCACCGGAGGCGGCCCGGGACAGCCCTACCGGCGGCGCAGCACGGCGAGGTCGTCGCGGTGGACGACTGCGCGGGCGCTGGCTCCCCGCTCTCGCAGTTGGGCGCTGGTGTGACCGCGCACGGCGGCGACCTCCGCCGAGCTGTAGGCGCTCACGCCATGGGCGATGATCGCGCCGTCAGGGCCTGCTAAGGCGACGGCATCGCCTGCTTCGAACTCGCCCTCGACACCGGTGATGCCCGCCGCGAGCAGCGAGCGCTTCCCCTCGGTGATCGCGATCACGGCCCCCTCGTCGAGCAGCAGCCGGCCCGTGAGCCGCGCGGCGTGGGTGAGCCACAGGCGCCGGGTGGACTGGCGGTGCCCGGTGGCGGAGAACCACGTGCCGACCGGTTCTCCCGCGAGTGCCGCGGCCGCGTTGTCGGCGGAGGTGAGCATGACGGGCACGCCGGAGCCGGTCGCGATGGCCGCGGAGTCCAACTTCGTGATCATGCCCCCGGTTCCCAGCGCGGTGCCCCGCCCAGTGACCTCGACCCCGGTGAGCTTCGTGACGTCGGGAACCTCCGCGATGCGCCGAACGCCGGGCACCGATGGCGGCCCGTCGTACAAGCCGTCGACATCGGTGAGCAACAGCAGCAGGTCGGCCCGCACGAGGTGGGCGACGAGAGCGGCGAGGCGGTCGTTGTCCCCGAACCGCAGCTCGTCGGTAGCAACCGTGTCGTTCTCGTTGACGACGGGCACGACCCCCAGCGCCAGCAGTCGTTCCAACGCGCGCTGGGCATTGCGGTAGTGCTGCCGGCGGATGAGATCCTCCGCGGTCAGCAACACCTGCCCGACCTGGCGGCCGTGGTGGGCGAAGGCGTCGGTGTAGCGGGCGATGAGCAACCCTTGACCGACCGAGGCGGTTGCCTGAGCGGTAGCGAGATCGTGCGGGCGGGTGGGCAGGCCCAGCGGCGCCAGCCCCGCCGCGATCGCCCCGGAGGAGACGAGGACGACCTCTTGGCCTGCGGCGCGCTGCCGCGCGAGCAGCGCGACGAGCTCGGTGATGCGCTCCTCGTTGAGCCGCCCGCCGGCGGCGGTGAGCGAGGAGGAGCCGATCTTGACAACTATGCGCCGCGCCGCCGGGATATCGGTGCGCGTGCGAACCGTGGAGGGCACGTCGCTATTCTTCCACCGCGCCATCGTCCGCGGTCGGATCTGCCCAATGACCGGCCTCCCGCTCCGTCCACAGCTCCTCGCGGGCCGCTGTGCGGGCATCCATTCGATCGCGGTGCTCCTGGCGGCGCTCCGCCGTCGTGCGACGCGACGTTGCTTCGAGCCTGATGTCGCTGCCCCGCGGGGCAAGCAGTTCGGCTCCCGTGTGCAGCGTCGGCTCCCAGTCGAAGATCACGCCACCCTCCACTGGGCCGATGACGACCTCGTCGCCGGCGAGGGCTCCGGCGCGCACCAGGCCGTCCTCGACGCCGAGCGCGGCGAGCCGGTCGGCGAGGTAGCCCACGGCCTCGTCATTGGCGAAGTCCGTTTGCTTGACCCACCGCTCCGGCTTGGCTCCGCGCACCTGGTAGAAGACGCCGTCATGGCGGCGACGCCGGGTGACCGTGAACTCCTCGACGTCCACCGGCCTCGGGCGGATGACGACGCGGGCCGGCGGCGCCGGCGGGGCGGCGGCCCGCACCTCGGCGACGATGCCGGCCATGGCAAAGGAAAGTTCGCGCAATCCCGACCGCGCCACCGCCGAGACGTCGAAAACCCGCAGGCCCCGCGCCTCGAGGTCGGGGCGCACGAGGTCCGCCAGTTCCTGTGCCTCGGGCACGTCGACCTTGTTGAGGACCACAAGCCGTGGCTTCTCGCTCAGCGGGGTGACATCGTGCAGATCGCCCTCGTAGGCCGCGAGCTCCGCCTCGATGATGTCGAGGTCGCTGATCGGGTCGCGCCCCGGATCCAGCGTGGCGCAGTCGAGCACGTGCACGATGACGGCGCACCGTTCGATGTGGCGCAGGAAGTCCAGTCCCAGCCCGCGCCCGGTGCTGGCACCGGGGATGAGCCCGGGCACGTCGGCGACGGTGAACCGCTCCTCGCCCGCTTCCACGACGCCGAGGTTGGGGACGAGGGTGGTGAAGGGATAATCGGCGATCTTCGGGCGTGCCGCGGACATCGCGGCGATGAGGCTCGACTTGCCCGCCGACGGGAAGCCCACGAGGGCGACGTCGGCCACCGACTTGAGTTCGAGCACGACGGTGGTCTCTTCGCCCGGCTCCCCGAGCAGCGCGAAGCCCGGCGCCTTACGCCGTCGCGAGGCCAGCGCGGCATTGCCGAGCCCGCCGCGGCCTCCCGCAGCCGCGACGTAGCGGGTGCCATGGCCGACGAGATCGGCCAGCACCTCGCCGTCGCGGGTCTTGACGACGGTGCCCTCGGGCACGGGTAGCACGAGGTCCGCGCCGTTCTTCCCCATCCGCAGGTCCCCCATCCCCGCTGTGCCGTGGGCGGCGCGCTGGTGGGGGGCGCGGTGGTACGTCAGCAGGGTCGTCGTCTGGGAGTCGACCTCGAGGATGACGTCCCCGCCGCGACCGCCGTCGCCGCCGTCGGGGCCGCCGAGGGGCTTGAACTTCTCCCGCCGGATGGAGGCCACGCCGCGCCCGCCGTCGCCACCGGCGACGTGGAGCACGACCCGGTCGACAAAGCTGGACACGACTGCCTCCTTACATAGGAAACGGGGGTGGCGGCGCGCAGCCGTCCACCCCCGTCCTGGGTTGCCGTTGGCGCTGGCTCAGACCTCGACGGCCTCCACGCTCACGGTCTGGCGACCGCGCTTGGTGCCGAATTCGACGGAGCCTGCGGCGAGCGCGAACAAGGTGTCATCGCGGCCGCGGGCGACGTTGTTGCCGGGGTGGAACTTCGTGCCGCGCTGACGCACGAGGATTTCCCCGGCGTTGACCTGCTGACCACCGAAGCGCTTGACGCCGAGGCGCTGCGCGTTGGAGTCGCGGCCGTTACGTGAGGAGCTGGCGCCCTTCTTCGTTGCCATCTCGTACCTGCTTTCTGCCGTTTGGGCGAAGTGTGACTGGGCCGCGAGGCTCAGCCGATGCTGGTGACCTTGACGCGGGTCAGCTCCTGGCGGTGACCCATGCGGCGGCGGTAGCGAGTCTTGTTCTTGTACTTGACGATGGAGATCTTCTTGCCGCGCTCATCGCGCACGATCTCTGCCGTGACGGCGACCTTGGCCAGCTCATCGGCCTTGGTGGTCACCTGGTCACCGTCGACGAGCATGAGGGGGGTGAGCTGGACGGAGTCGCCGATCTCACCGGACACCCGGTTCATGACGACGACGTCGCCGACGGACACCTTCTCTTGTCGGCCGCCGGCCTTGACGATCGCGTACACCACGTTGCTGCTCATCTCTGTCGTAATCGGGGCCCGACGCTGCGGCCCGGCTTGAGCCGGGGCGCGCCTGACACACGGGGGCGGTGCTCACGCACCAGCGGCTCAGTTTAGGCGCCTGAGACGTCTTCCGGCAAATGATTCCCTGCTCGGGCGCAGCCCGTGCGGTGTGGGATCGGGCACACCGGATCGCTTATCCGACTCCGGCCTCTCCGGCCTCGCGCCACGTGCGCACGCGCACCTCGGTGCCCTCGGCATCGGCAAGCAGCCATGACTGCGGCGCGCGGCTGTCCTCGCGGATCGATCCGCCCGCCGCGACGGCCTCGGCGACGCGCTCGGCGGCGATGTCATGGGGCAGGTGGACGTCGAGTCGGGCCTCGGTTGCGTCCCCAGCCGGCCCGCCGGGAGCAATGAACCGCACGTTGGGCATTCGGCCGGCACGATCCCCCAGCACTTCGCCTTCCGTGGTGGGGACGGGCCGGTAGCCGAGCAACGCCTGCCAGAACGGGGACACCGCATCGCGGTCGCGCGCCGGCACGGTGAGCTCCAGTAGCACCGGCGCGGGCCGCGGCGGGCAATCCATCTCACTGGCGATGCTCGAGATGGCCTCGGCCAACGCGGCATCGGCCTCGGTGAGTGAGCCCCGCGAGTGGGTCGTTATCGACACGTGCAGCGCCCGGAACCGCAGGTCGAGATCGGGATGGTGGTTGAGCTCCTCGGCTGCGGCGACGATTCGTTCGACGAGCTGGGCGCCCGTGGGCATCGACGGAACTCGGAAGGTGGCCTGCAGGCGTGTCCCCTGGACCCGCCAGTGGGCCAGCGAGTCTCGCTCGCTGGCCTCGCTGGCGCTCAGCGGAGTGTTCTCTAGCGGGCTACCCATGGCCTCGAGTGTGCCACGTCAGGTGGTAATCGGCCCGCCGGTGGTCACTCGCCGTGGGCGGCGGCGCCGCGGTGGCTGCTGCTCACCGGCGGTCTCCCGGGCGTCCTGCTGTTCGTCGTCCTTGGCCGTCTCCTGCTCCTTCGCGGGCGCCTCGCGCTTCACGGGCGGGGCCTGCTCGGCGCGCGGCTCGTCCGCAGCGGGCACCTGGTCCGCGGCGGGCGGCTCGTCCGCAGCAGGCGCCGACCGCTCGTCGGGCTCATCGAACACGATGTCGATCGTCGCGCGGTCCTGCTCCTCTCGCTGCGCCGGCGCGTCGGTGGTGCGTGCCTGCGCCTGCAGATCCGCCAGGGCCGCGGCAATCTGGTCAGAGGTGGTGGCCTCGGAGCGGTCGTTGCCAGCCGATTCCGCTTCGGCCGCCTCGGCGTCGTCGTCCGGCGACGGGGCCGAGGGCGTCGACACCTTGCGCTGGGCCGGTGTCGCTTCGGGCTCGGGCTTGTCGCCGGCGTTGGCGGCAGCCGCCGCGATCGTGGCAAGGGTCGCCTTGACGGCCTCGCGCGCCGCGTCGTCCGGGATCTCAGGGCTGGCCGCAGAGGCGCTCGATTCGGCGCGTTCGCGTTGCTCTCCGCCCCGGCGGCGGCGACGGGGCGCGTTGTCGCCTCCGCCACCCCCCGTGCGCTTGGCCTCCGGTGCGTCGGTGACGATGTAGCCGCGTCCCGCACAGTGGCTGCACGGCTCGCTGAACGCCTCGATGAGGCCCTCGCCCACACGCTTGCGCGTCATCTGCACGAGCCCGAGGGAGGTCACCTCCGCCACCTGGTGGCGGGTGCGGTCACGCCCGAGACACTCGATGAGACGGCGCAGCACGAGGTCGCGGTTGGATTCCAGCACCATGTCGATGAAGTCGATGACGATGATGCCGCCGATGTCGCGCAGCCGCAGCTGGCGCACGATCTCCTCGGCCGCCTCGAGGTTGTTCTTCGTCACCGTCTCCTCCAGTGTGCCGCCGGAGCCGGTGAACTTGCCGGTGTTGATGTCGATGACCGTCATCGCCTCGGTGCGGTCGATGACCAGGGAGCCGCCCGAGGGCAGGTACACCTTGCGGTCCAGCGCCTTGGCGAGCTGCTCGTCGATGCGGTATTCGGCGAACAGGTCCTCGCCCTTCGTCCAGTGCTGCATCCGCTCCGCGAGGTCGGGGGACAGTTCGGTGACGTAGCTGGAGATCGTTTCCCAGGCGTTGTCGCCGGAGACGGTGAGGGAGTCGAAGTCCTCGTTGAACACGTCGCGCACGACGCGCACCGCGAGCTCGGGCTCCCCCCGCAGGAGGCGCGGGCCGGACTTTGCGGACTTGGACTTGCGTTCGATCGTCTCCCACTGCTTCGTGAGGCGGTCGACGTCGGCTCGCAGTTGCTCTTCGGTGGCTCCCTCGGCGGCGGTGCGCACGATGACGCCGGCGCCTTCGGGCACGATCTGCTTGAGCAGCTTCTTGAGGCGACTGCGCTCCTGTTCCGGCAGCTTGCGCGAGATGCCCGTCATGGCCCCGCTGGGCACCAGCACGAGGAACCGGCCCGCAAGCGTCACCTGCCCGGTGAGCCGGGCGCCCTTGTGGCCGATGGGGTCCTTCGTCGCTTGCACCAGCACGGAGTCCCCGGAGCTGAGCGCCTGCTCGATGCGGCGCGGCTGGCCCTCCATCCCCGCGGCGTCCCAGTTGACTTCGCCGGCGTACAGCACCGCGTTGCGCCCCTTGCCGATATCGACGAAGGCGGCCTCCATGGAGGGCAGCACGTTCTGGACGCGCCCGAGGTACACGTTGCCCACGATCGAGGTTTCACCCGGGCTCGCGATGTAGTGCTCGACTAGGACGTCGTCTTCGAGTACCGCGATCTGGGTGCGTCCGTCCTTTTCGCGCACGACCATGTCGCGCTTGACGGATTCGCGGCGCGCCAGGAACTCCGCTTCCGTGATCGAGGTCCGGCGGCGTCCGGCGTCGCGGCCCTCGCGGCGGCGCTGCCGCTTCGCTTCGAGCCGGGTGGAGCCCTTCAGCGCGGTGATTTCGTCCCGGGCGGCTCGTCCCTCGCGTGAGTTGGCCGAGCCGTCGTCATCGGCTCCACCGCGGCGCCGGCGGCGACGGCGCCGCGTCGTGCCATTGCCTTCGTCGGCGTCATCCGCGTCCGCGGAGCGATCCGATTGGGAATCTGCCTC
>DATGSB010000330.1:0-4026 GCA_035303045.1 Actinomycetaceae bacterium
CGAGCGATATGGGCATAGCGCCCGCGCCAACACGCCGATGTGAGGGTAGTGCGCGGCGGGCAATCCCAGCCAGTGAACACCCGCGGCGGTAGAATCGAAAGTTCCTTTCCGTGCTGTAGAAGCCACGAGGCGGCCACGAGAAACGCTGGGCACGCGCCCAGGGCATTGACCAGTTCGCTTCCGCACCGCGAAAGAGGGCTGGTCAGTTGATGAGCGCCTACCGCAGAGTGGCAACGTCACAGTGACGACGGGGCCGCTGCGCGGAGCGTATCGACGACCGAGGCCGCCCCCAACACAGAAAGGGGTCCCATGAGCATCACAACGCGCGCCGCCGTGGTTCGTGTGCCGGGTCAGCCGTGGGAAATCACCGAACTTGAACTGGATCCGCCGGGTCCCAACGAGGTTCGGGTCAAGCTGCACGCCGCAGGCATGTGCCACTCCGATGACCACCTGCAGAAGGGCGACTCGCCCATGCGGCTGCCGTTCATCGGGGGTCACGAAGGCGCGGGCGTCGTCGAGGAGATCGGCCCAGGCGTCCAGCGGGTCAAGGTGGGCGACCACGTCGTCTTCTCCTTTATCCCCGCCTGTGGCAAGTGCCGCTACTGCTCCACGGCGCGCCAGCCGCTGTGCGACGAGGGCAAGAACGCCGGCACGGGAGAGTTCCCCGACGGCACCTTCCGCTTCCACCAGAACGGCGAGGACTTCGGCGCCATGTGCGTCGTCGGCTCCTTCTCCGAGCGCACCGTCGTGTCGGAATCCTCCGTCATCCCGATCCCGAAGGAAATGCCCTTCGACGTCGCCTCCCTCATCGGCTGCGGCGTGCCCACCGGATGGGGCTCCGCCGTCAACGTCGCCAAGGTCAAGCCCGGTGAGACCGTCGTCATCTACGGCATCGGCGGCCTGGGCACCAACGCCGTGCAGGGCGCGGCAATGGCCGGCGCGCAGCGCATCGTCGCCGTCGACCCGGTCGAGTTCAAGCGCGAGAACGCCCTGAAGTTCGGCGCCACCCACGCCTTCGCCACAGCAGAAGAGGCCCACGAGTTCGTCGTCGAGGCCACGTGGGGAGAGCTTGCCGAGAACGCGATCATCACGATCAGCCAACTCAACGACCAGGTCCTGCACGACGCCCTGCGCATCGTGGGCAAGGCCGGACAGGTCACCGTCACCGCGGTGGGCCCGGGCATCATCAAGGAACACCCGGGCATGCTCATCGGCTACCAGCGCCGCATCCAGGGCGCGATCTTCGGTGGCTGCAACCCGCTCTACCACGTGCCCCTCCTCGCCAGCATGTACCTCAACGGCCAGCTCAAGCTCGATGAGCTCATCACCCGTCGCTACAAGCTCGAAGAGATCAACCAGGGCTACCAAGACATGAACGACGGCAAGAACATTCGCGGCGTCATCATCTTCGATGACTGAGCCCCGCTTTATCGGTAAAGGATGTAGAGGATCATGAGTATCGCTTCGGATTCCAAGACGGCCGCGAACAACCCACTGCTCATCGACGGCAAGCAGCTCATCGGTGGGGAATGGGTCGCGGGCTCGTCCGGCAAGACCATCGACACCATCAACCCCGCCACCCGCGAAGTCATCGCGCGGATCCCGGCGGGTGACGCCACGGACGTCGACAACGCGGTGAAGGCCGCCGAGGAGGCGTTCCCCGCGTGGCGCGACCTCAACGCCTCGGCCCGTGCGGGACTGCTGTTCCGCTGGGCCGACCTCATCGACGAGAACTCCGGCCACCTCGACCAGCTCGAGGCGCTGGAAGTCGGCCGCCCCGCCCGCGGTGCCGGCCCCTCGCCGATGGCCAACATGGTGCGCTTCATCGCGGGCCAGGCGGACAAGGTGCAAGGCCTGTCGCTGCCCACCTACGACCCGGGGACCATCGGCTTCACCCTGCGTGAGCCCTTCGGTGTCGTCGGCGCGATCATCCCGTGGAACGCCCCGGGCCCGATGTTCGCCAACGAAACCGCGGCCGCGATCGCCGCGGGCAACGCCATCGTCATCAAGCCCGCGGAAGACGCCTCGCTGACGCCGCTGGCACTCGCCAAGCTCGCCCTCGAGGCGGGCATCCCGGCCGGCGTCATCAACGTCGTCACCGGCTACGGGCGGGAGGCGGGCGCCGCCATTCCGGAGCACCCGGGCATTCGCCGGATGGGCTTCGTGGGCTCGCCCGCGACCGGCCGGCTCGTCATGGAGGCCTGCGCGCGCAACATCATCCCGCTGCACCTCGAGCTCGGTGGGAAGTCGCCCCAGGTCGTCTTCCCCGACGCCGACCTCGACGCCGCGATCCCGGGGATGGTCGCCGGAATTACCATCAACACCGGTCAGGTGTGCGCCGCGGGATCACGGGTGGTCGTGTTCAAGAGCATCCGCGACGAGGTCGTCGAACGCCTCGCGGAGCACATGCAGAAGGTCACGGTCGGTCCGTGGCACGAGCAGGTCAACATGGGCCCCCTCATCAACCAGCAGCAGCACGAACGCGTGCTCGGCTACATCGAGAAGGGGCAGAGCGAGGGCGCCGAGCTCGTCACCGGCGGCGGCATGCCGCAGGGCGACGGCTTCGGCAACGGCTTCTTCGTCACCCCCACCCTCTTCGACCGGGTCGACCCCAAGATGGTCATCGCCCAGGAAGAGATCTTCGGCCCCGTGCTGTCGGTGATCACCGTCGAGGACGAAGCCGAAGCGATCGAGGTGTCCAACGACGTCGACTACGGCCTCGTCTCCTCGGTGTGGACGCGTGACGTGGGCGCAGCCGTGCGGATGAGCCGCGCCCTGCAGGCCGGCCAGGTCGGCGTCAACAACCCGATCGGTGCCGGCGTCATCGGCGGTCCCTTCGGTGGCTACAAGAACAGTGGCTTCGGCCGGACCATGGGTGCCGACTCCGTCCTCAACTGGACCCAGATCAAGACCGTTTCGATGCGCGGCACGCAGCAGCTCTGAGAGGAAATCGGATGACTTCTATCACCACCCGTGCTGCCACAGCACGTGGCCCACACGAAGGCTGGGAGATTAAAGAACTCCAGCTCGACGAGCCCAAGGAAGGCGAAGTCCGCGTCAAGCTCAAGGCCTCCGGCCTGTGCCACTCGGACCACCACATCACGCAGGGCGACGCCCCCGTGCGCTTCCCCATCGTCGGTGGACACGAGGGCTCGGGAATCATCGAGGCCGTCGGCCCCAACGTCACCCGCGTCAAGGTCGGCGACCGGGTCGTCTGCTCCTACATCCCGGCCTGCGGCTACTGCCGCCCCTGCTCGACCGGGTACCAGAACATGTGCGTCAAGGGCCTCAACGCCGGAACCGGCATGTTCCTCGACGGCACGTTCCGCTTCCACAAGGACGGCGAGGACTACGGCGGCTTCTGCTCGCTGGGCACCTTCTCCGAACGCACCGTGGTCTCGGAATACTCCGTCGTGCCGATTCGCGACGACATCCCCTTCGAGGTCGCGGCTCTCGTGAGCTGCGGCGTCCCCACCGGCTGGGGCTCGGCGGTCTACGCCGCTGGGGTCCGCCCCGGGGACACGGTCGTCATCTTCGGTGCCGGCGGGCTGGGGACCAACGCCGTTCAGGGCGCCCGCTACGCGGGAGCCAAGAACGTCGTCGTCGTCGACCCGGTGGAGTTCAAGCGGGACAACGCGCGGGAGTTCGGGGCCACCAACGCCTTCGCCACGGCCCAGGAGGCCCACGACTTCGTCGTCGAGACGACGTGGGGCCAGCTCGCCGATCACGTCATCCTCACGCCCTCGGTCGTGACCGAGGACATGATTCAGGCCGCGGTGCCGATGACCGGTAAGAGCGGCAAGGTCACCGTCGTGGGCGTGGGCCACAAGGACGAGACGGCCGTGCACTTCCCGGCCGGCCTGCTCATCCTGTACCACCGCCAGATCCGGGGATCACTGTTCGGCGCATCCAACCCGCTGTACGACATTCCCCGGCTGCTCGACCTCTACCGGTCGGGTGACCTCAAGCTCGACGAACTGATCACCCATCGGTACTCCTTGGATCAGATCAACGAGGCCTACGCGG
>DATGSB010000331.1:0-3082 GCA_035303045.1 Actinomycetaceae bacterium
CGGCCTCATCTCCCCCGAGCGGGCCGGTTGTCAGACCCGACACACCGTCGCGAGCCGTGAGGACAACCGCGGTGCGATGGTGTGCAATAGACGAGGAAAGCGCCAACTCTGAGGAGGACGAATGGCACGCACGGCTGAGGGCGCTGACCTGCTCAAATGCTCGTTCTGCGGAAAGAGCCAGAAGCAGGTCAAGAAGCTGATCGCCGGGCCAGGCGTGTACATCTGCGACGAGTGCATCGAACTGTGTAACGAGATCATCGACGAGGAATTCGCCGACACCGGCGAGCTCAGCCTCATCGATCTGCCAAAACCTCGTGCCATCTTCGATTTCCTCGAGGAATACGTCATTGGCCAGGAGTCCGCCAAGCGGTCGCTGGCCGTCGCTGTGTACAACCATTACAAGCGGGTGCAGGCCGCCGAAGCCGGGCACCAGGACGACGACGACCACGTCGAGCTGGCCAAGTCGAACATCCTGCTCGTCGGCCCGACGGGCACGGGAAAGACGTACCTGGCCCAGACGTTGGCGCGCATGCTCAATGTGCCGTTCGCGATCGCCGATGCCACGGCGCTGACGGAGGCCGGCTATGTTGGAGAGGACGTCGAGAACATCCTCCTCAAGCTCATCCAGGCGGCCGACTTCGACGTGAAGAAGGCCGAAAAGGGCATCATCTACATCGATGAGATCGACAAGATCGCCCGCAAGAGCGAGAACCCGTCGATCACCCGCGACGTCTCCGGAGAGGGCGTGCAGCAGGCCCTGCTGAAGATCATCGAGGGGACCAAGGCTTCCGTGCCCCCGCAGGGTGGGCGTAAGCACCCGCACCAGGACTTCCTGGAGCTGGACACGAGCAACGTGCTGTTCATCGTGGCGGGAGCCTTTGCCGGCCTCGAGGACATCATCACGGCACGGCGCGGCAAGGCGGGCATCGGTTTTGGTGCCACCCTGCGCAGCAATGAAGTCGACCCGAACCTTTACAACGACGTCACGCCTGAAGATTTGCACAAGTTCGGCATCATCCCCGAGTTCGTGGGCCGTCTGCCTGTCATCGCGAGCGTCTCCCCGCTGGATCGTGAGGCGCTCATCCGCATCCTCACCGAACCCAAGAACGCGCTGGTCAAGCAGTACCAGCGCATGTTCGAACTCGACGGGGTGGAGCTGGAGTTCGCGGACGACGCGCTGGAGGCCATCGCCGATCTCGCCCTGCTGCGCGGCACGGGCGCGCGGGGGCTGCGAGCCATCCTCGAAGAGGTGCTGCGCGAGGCCATGTTCGAGGTTCCCAGCCGCGACGACGTGGCCAAGGTCGTCGTCGATCGCCAGGTGGTGGAGCAGAACGTCAACCCCACCCTCGTCCCGCGGCAGAGCAAGCGGCGCACCCCGAGGGAGAAGAGCGCCTAAGGCTGCGCAGATGCACCTCACCGCTCGGTAGCGCACAGTGGAGGTCACTGTGACAACGCCGGAGGTGACGATATGCAGATCGACTGGCTCACGGACCAGATCCCCAGCGATCAACCTGTGATCACGGTGGTCATCGATGCCACCAGAGAAAGCGAACAGGGTAGCCAAACCGTCCAGACCCGGTGGCGCGACCTGCAGCGGGGGCTCAGCGCCGATGGCGATATCCCGCCGTCGCTGCTCGACCTGCTCGATGAGGCCATGCGGGTGCCCACCCACGTTTCGGGCGAGCACGGCCGGGTGCTGGTCGCGACCCCCGATGAGATCGTCATCGACCGGGTGCTCGCTGCGCCACCGCAGTCGGACATGGCCACCCGCGGCATCTGTGCCGCCACGCTGGCGCGAATCGGGGACGAGACCGTGCGCTACCTCGTAGCGGAGATCGACCGCAGCGGCGCCGACCTCACGCTGCAGGAAAACGTGGCCATGGACTTCGTCCCGAGCAACGGGAACACGACGACAGTCGAAGGCTCGCACGATGTCCTCCACAAGGTGCGGCGAGCCGGTCTCGCCACCCGGCGCTTGCAATCGCGGGCCGAGGACTCCTGGGAACGCAACGCAGAGCTCGTGGCCGAGGAGCTCGACAGCGTCGTCGCCCGGCGACGTCCCGAGCTGCTCATCCTCACCGGCGATGTGCGTGCCGTGTCCCTCGTGCGCGGACGGCTGGGGAAGGAAGCGCAGTCGATTGCCACCGTGGTTGAGGGCGGCTCACGCGCCGAGGGGGTCAACGCCGAGGCCTTCGAGAAGAAGATCGCTCACGCGCTGGAGACGTTCCGTCACCAACGGCGCGAGCAGGTGGCCGACCAGTTCCGTCAGGAGGAGGGCCGCGATGGCACGGCGTGCCGAGGCCTGGACGACGTGATGGCGGCTCTGCAGCGCGGGCAGGTCGCCGAGCTTCTCCTCACCGAGGAGGCAGCCAGCCTCCCCTCGGAGCTGGCTCGGCATCAGGTGTGGGTCGGGGACAGCGCCATGCAGCTGGCCCGTTCCCGCCAGGATCTCGCCGACGCGGGAGACGACGAACCCCGGGAGCTGACGGCGGACCTCGCCCTCGGGGCGGCCGGAGCCCAGCAGCGGGCCGGGTACACCATCGTCGACCCCGCCCAGATCTCGCTACCGGACGGCGTCGGGGCACTGCTGCGGTGGCGTGACGACTCCACTCCCGGCCAGAACGTTTACAGCCTCAGCGGCGACACCGGAAGAACCTGATCTCGGCAGAAGACCCTCCCGCGGTGCCGGCGGCAGCTGGCTCGTCGCTTAGGATCGAGAACCATGACCGAGCCCACTGGGATCCCCGACGAGCTGCTCGCCGCTCGCGGCACGATCGACAACATCGACGCGGCCCTCATCCATCTGCTGGCCGAGCGCTTCAAGTGCACCCAGCGGGTGAGCCACATCAAGGCCGAGTTCGGCCTGCCGCCCTCAGATCTCGAGCGCGAGAAGGAGCAGATCCACCGGCTCCGCGCACTAGCCGAGGAGGCGGGGCTCGATCCCGTCTTCGCAGAGAAGATCCTTGGCTTCATCGTGTCCGAGGTCATCCGACACCATGAGGAAGTGGCCTCCACGAAGCGCTGAGGTACCCCGCTCAGCGCTTCGCGCGCACCGGGGGCTCATCAAGGGTGTGCTCCGTGA
>DATGSB010000332.1:0-4701 GCA_035303045.1 Actinomycetaceae bacterium
TGCGACGGCTTCTTCTTCCGCGACCAGCACGTCGTCGTTGTCGGCGGCGGGGACTCCGCAATGGAGGAAGCAACCTTCCTCTCGAAGTTCGCCTCGAAGGTCACCGTCGTGCACCGCCGCGACGAGCTGCGCGCCTCGAAGATCGTGGCCGACCGCGCACTGTCGAACGACAAGATCGACTTCGAGTGGAACAGCGAGGTCGTGAAGATCTACGGCGACGAGAAGGTGACCGGGCTGCGGCTGCGCGACACCATCACCGGTGAGGAGCGCGACATCGACGCCACCGGCCTGTTCGTCGCCATCGGCCACGTGCCGCGCACCGAGATGCTCAAGGGCCAGATCGATCTCGACGAGGACGGCTACATCACCGTCGACTCTCCGAGCACCCGCACGAACCTGCCCGGGGTGTTCGCCTGCGGTGACGTCGTCGACTTCACCTACCGCCAGGCCATCACCGCCGCCGGAACCGGTTGCGCCGCGGCTCTTGACGCGGAGCGCTACCTGGCATCGGCCGGAGAGGCCGGGGAGCCCGACGCCACCGCGAGCCAGGTGCCGGTCGACGCCAAGGCGTAATGGCCCGGCGCCTCGCCACCGTCGAGACCTTCGCCACCGAGGTGCTGGGGGCCGCGGGCGCGGTGCTCGTGGACTACGGCGCCGAATGGTGTGAGCCGTGCCGGATGCTCGCACCGGTGGCGTCCGAGGTCGCCCAGCAGCTCAACGTGCCCCTCGTGGCCGTCGACACCGACGCGCAGCCGAGCCTCGCGGCAGCGGCTGAGGTCGAATCGATTCCCACGCTCGTCCTCTACCGCGACGGCGAGGCCGCCGCACGGCTCGTAGGCGCACGACCCAAACCTCAGCTGCTCGCCGAACTCACCGCCATCCTCCGCGGCGGAGAGTCCGCCGATGCGCCCGGCCCTGCCGCCCGCGACGGTCAGGATGCCGGCGCCGAGGTGGCAGACTGAGGGCGGGAGGACTCACGTGACCGCGACCAGCAACGACCCCGGTAGCCCGGCGACGCCGAGCACCGCGGCATCCCCAGCCGGCGCCGGGACCCGGCTCGACCGATGGTTCGATTCCTACGCGCAGCGCGCCCACGGCATGCGCAGCTCGGAGATCCGGGCGTTATTCGCCGTGGCGAGCCGCCCGGAGGTCGTCTCACTCGCCGGCGGCATGCCCAACATTTCCGGGCTGCCGATCGACTTTCTCGCCGACATGACGGCCCGGCTACTGCGTGACCGCGGTCCGGAGGCGCTGCAGTACGGCAGCGGCCAGGGTGAGATCGCCATGCGGGAGCAGATCGTGGAGGTCCAGCGCTATGACGCGGTGGACACCCACCCCGACGACGTCGTTGTCACCACCGGGTCACAGCAGGCGCTCGATCTCGTGACCCAGATCTTCATCGACCCCGGCGACGTCATTGTGGCCGAGGCGCCCAGCTATGTGGGGGCGCTGGGAGTGTTTCGGTCGTACGAGGCGGACATCGTCCACGTGCCGATGGATGATGGCGGGCTCATTGTCGAGGCTTTGGAGACCACGCTGCGGGAGCTCGCTGCCGCCGGGCGGCGCGCCAAGATGTTGTACACGGTGCCCAACTTCCACAATCCCGCTGGCGTCACGTTGGCTGCACAGCGTCGCGAGGCGATCGCGGAGATCTGCGACCGCTACGGCGTACTCATTCTCGAGGACAATCCGTATGGCCTGCTCGGATTCACGACCGACCCGCTCCCGGCGCTCAAGAGCTACAACCCCGACGGCGTCGTCTACCTCGGTTCGTTCTCCAAGACCTTCGCGCCGGGCTACCGGGTGGGTTGGGCCGCCGCACCTCACGCCGTGCGGGAGAAGCTCGTGTTGGCGGCCGAGGCGGCGATCCTGTCGCCGTCTCGATTCTCCCAGCTCTCCATCACCGAATACCTCACCCAGTTCGACTGGTACACCCAGGTCAAGAGCTTCCGCGAGCAGTACCACGAGCGCAGCGCCGCGATGCTCACCGCGCTGGAGGAGTACCTTCCGGAGGCGTCGTGGACCGTTCCCGACGGCGGCTTCTACACGTGGGTGACACTTCCCGAGGGGCTGGATGCCAAGGCGATGCTGCCGCGGGCGATCACCAACCTCGTCGCCTACGTGTCCGGCACCGCGTTCTACGCCGACGGACAGGGCCACAACCACATGCGGTTGTCCTTCTGCTATCCCACTCCGGAGCGGATCCGCGAGGGCGTGCGGCGCCTGGCCGGGGTCGTGCGCGCGGAGAAGGAGCTCATCGAGATGTTCGGCGCCACCGGGGGCGGCAGTGCTACCCCGCGGGCGGTGGATGTCCCTCGCCCCGATCAGAGTTGAGGAATCGCTTGCTATGAACCCACCCGTCCCGTCCGCGCCCGCCTCGCCGCCCCTCAACGTCATGATCATCGCCGGCGGCTTGTCCCACGAACGAGACGTGTCGCTGCGATCGGGGCGTCGGATCGCGGGCGTCCTCAGCGATGAGGGCATGGCGGTGACGGTGCACGATGTTGACGCCGCGCTGCTTGGCGCGATCGAAGCCCAGCGGCCCGACGTCATCTTCCCCCTCGTGCACGGCTCCACCGGCGAGGACGGCTCCTTGAGGAGCTTATTGCAGCTTCTTGACATTCCCTTTGTGGGTAGTAGGGCCGCGGCATGCCGCGTGGCCTCCCGCAAGCCCGTCGCGAAGGGCATCGTGCGCCGCGCCGGGGTAGCCACGCCCTCCTTCGTCACCCTCCCCCGGGGCTTGTTTACCGAGATGGGTTCGGCGACGGTGCTCGAGGCGGTTGTCGAGGGCCTGGGGATGCCACTGGCCGTCAAGCCCGAGGACGGCGGCTCGGCCCTGGGCGTCACCGTTGTCACGGACCGCAGCCAGCTGCCCGATGCGATGGTGCGCTGCTTCTCCTACGGTGATTCCGCGCTCATCGAGCGGGCCGTTGCGGGCACCGAAGTGGCCATCAGCATCATCGAGACCGAGGATGGCGAGCTGCACGCGCTGCCGCCCGTGGAGATCGTCACCGACGGAGCCTACGACTACGACGCCAGATACAACGCCGGGCGCACCGAGTACTTCGTGCCCGCCCGCCTCGACGCCTCGGTGAGTGCGGCGGCATGCGAGGCCGCGAAGCTCGCACATAGAGCTCTCGGGCTGCGCGACCTCTCGCGCGTTGATCTCATCATCGACTCCGAGGGCACCCCGTGGATGCTCGACGTCAACGTCGCGCCGGGGATGACCGAGACGTCGCTGTTCCCCCAAGCCGTTCGGGCCGAGGCGGCTGACAACGAGGAGCGGGCTGGGGACATCTATGCCCGCCTCGTACGCCGTGCGGCGGCCCGCGGCCCCGTGGGCTAGTCGTTCGCGTGCGCTACTCGCGCTCGTGGACTAGTCGTCCTCAGGAGAAACCCGTTCAAGGTCCGGCGCCAGCGTCGTGAGGATCCGATTGAGGTCCTCAAGTGTGGCGAACTCGATGTTGATCCGCCCTTTACGTTGCCCCATGGCAATCTTGACCCTGGTGTCGAAGCGGTCCGCCAGCCGCGACGCGAGGTTGTCGAGCTGCTCGCTGTGTTGCCCGGCTCGCGGGCGACGCCGCATCTCGGGCGCCATCGGCTCGTCACCCAGCGCGATGATCTCCTCGGTGGCACGCACGCTGAGGCCTTCGGCAACGATGCGTTGGGCGAGTCGCTCCATGGCGGCGGCGTCGGTGAGTCCGAGGAGCGCGCGGGCGTGTCCGGCGGAAAGAACGCCGGCGGCCACCCGGCGCTGCACAAGCGCCGGGAGCTTCATGAGGCGCAGCGTGTTGGAGATCTGGGGCCGGGAACGTGCGATCCGCCGGGCAAGCTCCTCGTGGGTGCAGCCGAAATCGTCGAGGAGCTGTTGGTAGGCGGCCGCCTCCTCCAGCGGGTTGAGGTTGGCCCGGTGGAGGTTCTCTAGGAGGGCGTCGCGCAGCAGGTCGTCATCGGAGACGTCGCGCACGATGGCAGGGATCTCAGTGAGCTCCGCAAGCTTGGCGGCCCGCAGGCGGCGCTCGCCCATGATGAGTTCATATCCGCCCGCGCCGACGGGGCGAACAACGACGGGTTGGAGCACGCCGACTTCGCGGATCGAGGCCGCGAGCTCCTCAAGATCCTCCTCGTCGAAGACCTGTCGCGGCTGCCTCGGATTGGCGGTGATCTCCTCAAGGCCGATCGTGGCGAAGCGCGCTCCGGGGACTGGCATGAGGCCGTTCTCGCCCGCCCCGGGCGCCGTATCGGTAGGTGCGGTGTCCGTGACCGCATCGGATTTGACGTGGTAGGTGACCTCAGCCGGGTTGTCGTCGGCGGGGCTCGCCGCGGTGGGCTGAGAGAAGAAGACGTCGATGGGGCGCCCCTCGGTGGGGCCGCTCGGGATGAGCGCTCCTAGGCCCCGGCCAAGGCCCCGCCGTTTCTCGCCGCTGGCGCTCCGGCGTGCGGTGGTGCGCGATTGTTCTGCCATCGGTTATGCCTCCACGTCCATGGCCGCTTGCCGGCTCGTGTGACCCATTGCGCCGCGAACTGCGATTTCGTGCCCGGCGGCGCGGTAGGCCAGGGCCCCCGACGACGTCGGGTCGTAGGTGAGTACGGTCTGCCCGTAGCTCGGTGCTTCTGAGATGCGAACGGATCTGGGAATCCAGGTATTGAGAGTCTGGTCGGGAAAGTGTTCCCGCACCTCCGCCCCCACCTGATGAGAAA
>DATGSB010000333.1:0-3183 GCA_035303045.1 Actinomycetaceae bacterium
AGCGCGATGACGATCTCCCGGAGTCGGTTACCCGTGATGCGGGAGCTCGGCGCCGACATCGCCACGGCGGCGATCGTCCGCCCGGCTTGGTCGCGCAGCGGGACCGCGACGGCGCTGAGCCCGGCCTCGCTTTCGCCCTCATTCATTCCGTAACCGCGCATGCGCACCAGCGACAGTTCCTCGACGAGCTGGGTGAAGTTCTTCGTGGCCGGGGTGAACTTGCGCAGGCCCGCGGGGTAGAGCTCGCGCAGCTGGTCCCGCGACAGCTCGGCCAGCAGCACCTTGCCGGCGGATGAGGCGTAGGCGGGCATGACGGTGCCCGTGAGCACCTTCGTGCGCACCCGCTGATTGCTTTCGAAACCCGCGATGAAGCGCACCGATGCGCCTTCCAACACGAGGAGGTTGACCGTTTCGCCCAGTACCTGGGTGGCCGCCCGCAGGTGCGGTTCCGCGGCTGCCCTGAGGTCGAAGGCGCCGGTGCTGTGGACCCCGAGTTCGATGAGCGCGGGGCCGGCCCGGTAGGCCTTCGTCACGCGATCCTGGCTGACGAATCGGCGCGCGGCCAGGGTGGTGAGCATCCGGTGGGCGGTGGACGGCGCGACCCCGAGTTCTCGGGCCGCGCTGGTGACCCGCAGCTCCGGGGTGGTCTGCAGCAGCAGGAGCATCCGCATCGCCAGATCCACGGATTCGATGCGGTACCGGGGGCTCGCTCCCGGCAGCAGCGTGCTACTCGACATAGACCGCCGCCATGTGCTCCGCGACCCATGTGGAGAACGATGCGATCTTCGCGTCGACGAGCAGCGGGCGCTCCCGGGGCCCGGCGAGCCAGTCGGCCACCGCTTCGAGATCCGCCTCCTCCCGCACCGTCACGCCCTGCCAGCCGTATCCCCGGGCGATGGCCGCAAGGTCGGTTGGCGGGAACACGACGGTGTCGATGTCGTGCCCGCCGGGCCCGAACTGCAGGGACTCCGCGCCGTAGGCGTCGTCGTTGTAGACGACGGCGAGCAGCGGCAGCTTCTCGCGCACGACGGTCTCCAGTTCGCTGGCGCTCATGAAGAGGCCGCCGTCCCCGATGGCGGCGACCACCTGGCGATCCGGGCGGGCGACGGCGGCGCCGATGGCGCTGGCCAACCCGAGCCCGACGGCGACGAAACCGATGGGCGCACACAGCCCGTGTTCGTCGGGCACGCGCAGGAAGAGCATCGGGAAGGAGGAGTGGTTGCCGATGTCGGTGCACACCACCCGCTGCGCCGGCAGCAGCTCGTCGAGTCGGCGGGTGAGCGTGCGGGGGTCGATGAGGCCGTCGCCGCCTTCGTCGTCATACGCCACCGCAGACCACTGCGCGCCGACCGCGATCTGCTCTCGCACCGCGGGGGTGCGGTAGCCCGTGCGGGGTTCCTCGCCCGCGAGGTGGGCGGTGAGGGCGCGGGCCGCGGCGGTGACGTCGGCGCGGATCGCGACGTCCACGCGGGGCTGGCGGCCCAGCGCCGCGGGGTCGTGGTCGACCTGCACGAGGGTGGCGTCTGCGCCGGGGAATTCCCCGGCCCGCAGCGTCCACACGTTGAGGCTCGCCCCCCAGCCGACGACGAGGTCGGCCTCGGCGATGAGGCGTGCGGTGGTGGGGGTGGAGAAGCCGCCGGCGACGTCGAGCTCCCAGTCGCTGCCCGCGAACAGCCCGCGCGCCGCCTGGCTCGTCGCGAGCAGCGCCCCGCATCGCTCGGCGAGTTCCTCGAGGCTCGCGCGTGCGCCTCGCGCGCCCCGCCCGGCGATGAACACCGGCCGCCGGCTCGCCGTCACCAGCTCGGCCAGCCGCGCCACGGCCCGCGCATCTGGTGCGGGCGGTTCGGCGCTGAGCGGCGCGCGCACGGCCGCGGGCACCGGCTCGGCTGCGGCGGCCAGCACGTTCACGGGCAGGTTGAGCACGACCGTCGCCCCGTCGATCGCCGCTCGCCGCCACGCTCGCGTCGTCTCGGCCACCGCGTTGCGGGCGGAGGTGAGGGTATGGGCCTCGGCTCCCAGCGATGCCACAAGCGCGGCCTGGTCCACGTGGAACGACAGGTCCCGCCCGCCGGGGTCGGCCTCGGGGACGACGACGAGCAGCGGGCTGTTGCTCTTGACGGCCTCGACCAGCGGCGTCACCGCATTCGTCAGCCCGTTGCCGTGGTGCAACGACACGATGGGAAGCTGGCCCGAGACGCGGGCGTAGGCGTCGGCCATCGACACTGCCGCCGCCTCGTGGCGGCTGGAGAGGAACCGCGCGCCCCCGGCGATGAGGGCGTTGGTGAGGTGGAAGTTGCTGCTGCCGACGAGGCCGAACACCGTCTCGACGCCCAGCCGCGTGAGGGTGTCGGCGACGGCGTGCTCGACGCTCACGATTCGGCTTCGCCTCCCGTGACGGGCGCGGATCCCTCGGCGGGCGGCGCCGGGCGCCGGGAGGCCTGGTCGCGGATCATCCGGGCGATATCGGAGCGCAGGTGCACGAACTCCTCGAGCTCCCGGGTCGATACCTGGTCGCGCGGGCGCGGCAGGTCGACGTCGATGCGCGCGACGATCGTCGAGGGCGACTTGGACAGCACGAGCACCTGGTCGGCGAGATAGACGCTTTCGTCGATGTCGTGGGTGACGAACAGGATCGTCATGCCGAAACGCTCCTGGACGGCGAGCATGAGGTCCTCGAGGTCGGCGCGGGTTTGGGCGTCGACCGAGGCGAAGGGCTCGTCCATGAGCAGGATCTTGGGTCGGTAGGCCAGCGCCCGGGCGATCGCGACCCGCTGCTGCATGCCGCCCGACAGCTGCCAGGGGAACTTCGTGCTGTGCTCGCTCAGGCCCACCGCCTCGAGGCTTTCGTCGATGCGCTGTTGGCGCTCCTCGGCGGAGTACTCCTTGCGGGGCAGGACGAAGGCGATGTTGCCGGCGACCGTGCGCCACGGGAACAGCGACCTGCTGTAATCCTGAAACACCAGCGCCAGGTCGCGCGGCACGCTGGTGACCGGCTCGTCACCGAGGTGCACCGTGCCGCGGGTGGGCGTCATGAGCCCCGAGAGGCAGCGGAGCATCGTCGTCTTGCCACAGCCCGAGGGCCCGACAATCGACATGAACGTGCCCTCGGGAACCGTGAAGTCCAGCCGGCCGATCGCTTCGAAGGGCTGCTGGCCCTCGTACACGTGCCCGAGCCTCTCGATC
>DATGSB010000334.1:0-6437 GCA_035303045.1 Actinomycetaceae bacterium
GACGGCGGGGCCCGGCCTCGTCGGTGCCCTCACCGTCGGGTTGTCGGCCGCCAAGGCCCTTGCCGTGGCACTGCAGGTGCCCCTGTACGGGGTCAACCACATCGTTGCCCACCTGGCGGTTGATGAGCTGGCCAACGGCCCGTTCCCACCGCACTTCATCGGGCTCGTCGTTTCCGGCGGCCACACCAACCTCTTCGAGGTGCGCGACATCGCCCGCGACGTCACCGAGCTGGGCCACACCCTCGACGACGCGGCCGGGGAGGCCTTCGACAAGGTGGGGCGCCTCCTCGACCTGCCCTATCCCGGTGGCCCCCACATCGACCGGCTCGCACGCGAGGGCGACCCGAATGCCATCCCCTTCCCCCGGGGCCTGTCTCGCGGGCGGGAACTCGCCCGCCACCCGTACAACTTTTCGTTCTCAGGCGTGAAAACCGCGGTGGCCCGACACATCGAGGAGCTCACCGACGCCGGCCGGCCCCTGCCGAGGGCCGACATCGCCGCCTCGTTCTCCGAAGCGGTCGTCGACGTACTCGTCACCAAGTCGCTGGCCGCGTGCCGCGCGGTAGGGGCGACAACGTTGGTCATCGGCGGTGGGTTCTCGGCCAACTCCCGACTCCGGGAACTCATCGCGGAGCAGGGGGCGCGGGACGGGATCGAGGTGCGCATCCCGCCGCTGCGGTACTGCACGGACAACGGCGCGATGATCGCGGCCCTGGGATCGGCGGTGTCGCGGGGGAGCGTCGCACCATCTGCCCTCGACATCGGGGCGGAGTCGGCAATGGACCTCGAACAGGTGGTCGCCTAGCCCCGCCGAGGAGACGAGGGCGGCAGCGGGCCGCCCGCCGCCATCTCGGCCACGAGATGGGCGACGACGGCGTGAAGGCTGCCGTTGTTCGCCCGCGCGACGGCGCGCTGGCGCTGGTAGGACACGCCTTCGTCGATCATCCGAGCCACGCCGGCGAGCTCCGCGCTGCACCGGAGCCGATCGGCCACCGGTGCGAGGGTGACAATCAGCTTCCGCAGGGCCTCGGTGACGAGCTCCTCCTCGCCGGCGGCATTGCGGATGATGATCGCCTCCATCCCGTAACGGGCGGAGCGCCACTTGTTCTCCTCGAGGAACCATTGCGGCATCGCCGGCAGCTCCCGGCCCTCGTCGAGCTCGGTGGAGAAGTGTTCGACGAGGCAGTGCGCCAGGGCGGCCACGGCGAGCACATCCGCGAGATTCGACAGGCCGTCGAACACGCGCAGCTCGATCGTGCCCAGGTGCGGGGCCGGCCGGATGTCCCACCGCGAATCCTTGAAGGAATCGATGACTCCCGTCTTGACCATGTCGGCGACATACTGCTCGAACTCGGCCCAGTGATCGAACACCGGCGGTAGCCCGGCGGTGGGCAGCTGCTGGAACAGCAGGGCCCGGTTCGATGCGTAACCGGTGTCGTCCCCCGCCCAGAACGGTGAGGAAGCCGCCAGCGACTGCAGGTGGGGGAGGTAGGTGAGCAGCGCTCGCAGGATGGGCAACACCTTGGCGTGGTTCTCGACGCCGACGTGAACGTGGACGCCGAAGATGACCATCTGGCGGCCCCACCACTGCGTGCGATCGATGAGAGTGGCATAGCGCTGCCGGTTCGTCACCCGCTGATAGGCCGAGCGGGCGAACGGATGGGTTCCCGCCGACATGAGCTCCACCCGCAGCGGCTCGAGCACCGGCGCGAGCGCCTCGACGGTGGCGCGGAGATCGCGGCCCGCCTCGGGAACGGTCCGACAGACCCCGGAGACCACCTCGATCGTGTTGAGCAGCAGCTCATGATGCACACTGCCCAGCCGCGCGCTGTTGGTCGCCTCCAGGTTGGCGATGATGGTCTCGGCGACCTGGCGCAGGTCGCCGGAGTCGGCGTCGACGAGGGCGAGTTCCCACTCGATGCCCACCGTCGAGCGCTGGGACGGCGCGAAGGAGATCCCCATTCCGCCATGATGCCGCACCCTCAGCTGCCGGGTGCCGTGCCCGTCACAGGTTCCGGGCTCGTCAACGGTTCCACGACGATGACCCGCTGCCGGCCGGCGGCTCGGGTGAGGACGATGGTGGCGGACTCCTCGCCGCGCAATCCGAGCTGGCGGCGCAGCACCCCCGGGTCGACAGCGGTTCCGCGCTTCTTGATCGTCACCTCGCCCACGTCACGTTCCCGCAGGTAGGAGCGCAGCCTCTTGAGGCCGAAGTCGAAGGAGTCGAGCACCCGGAAGCTCCGCACGAACGGCGAGGCCGCGGGAGCCCGGCCGCTGAGATAGGCGATGCCCTCGCTGATAAGGCCGGCATCGAGCAACTCCCCGACCCGGGCCACGAGCCCGGCCCGGATGACGGCGCCATCCGGCTCCATGAGGTACTCGCCCAACGGGCGCACCACTCCGGGCCGCACCGGCGCGTCAGCGTGCCCGGGGCGTTCCTCCGCCAACACGTGGGAGGCGCCCTCGCGCAACACGAGAGCGCTACGTCCAGCGCCCTCGGGGGCGAGGGGCCCGAACCACAGCCCGGCTTCGACGACGTCGCCATCGACGCTGACCCACTGGGCGTGGGTATCGGGGGGCAGCGCCTCGTGTCGGATGCCGGGGGCGACCTTGATGCCCACCGCCGCGACGCGCGCCCGCAGGGCGAGGAGGTCGTCCAACGGCGGGCTGTAGGAGCGCGGGTCGAAGATCCGAGTGCCGTCGCTCCGGCGGCGGGCGGGGTCGGCGTAGATGCCATCGACACCGGTGAGGTCGAGTGTCAGCGCATCGCCATGGCGTACCTCGGCGTTGGGAAGGTGACGGAGGTTGACGGTGGCCAAGGCCGCGGTGGCCTCATCATGGTCGACGGCCCGCACGCCGATCCCCAGCCCGGCCAGGGCCATGGCGTCCCCGCCGATGCCGCAGCCCAGGTCGGCGACGAGCTGGCAGCCGGCGTCGGCGAATCGCCGGGCGTGATGGACGGCCACGCTGAGCCGAGTGGCCTGCTCCAGTCCCGCGGGGGTCAGCAGCATCGCTGCGGCGAAGTCCCCGAACTTGTCCCGAGCCTTCGCCCGCAGCCTCGATTGCGTCATGGCCGCGGCCACGAGGTCCGCATCGACACCCCGGTCGCGTAGCCCGGAGGCCAGGCGCAGGGCGTCGGCTTCGCGGTAGGGGGGCAGCGACTCCAGGAGGGCCCATCCCTGGGGGGACATGAGTTTGGTCAGTGCGGTGGCGTCCACCGTGTGATCCTCCCATTGAAGCGACGCGCGGGGCGTTGGCACTCGCCTTGACCGAGTGCTAACCGGCGGCCTAATCTGGGTCCCGGCGCGGCTCCGGCCGTCGCCTTCGGGTTCAGCGCTTCCTGACCGGCCCCCGCGACGGCGGTGGGGCAGCGACGAACTCACACCCTTGACCATTTTCCACTTACGCGAAGGGGAGGTCCGCAGTGTCGGTCTCCATCACACCCCTCGAGGATCGGATCGTCGTCCAGACCGTCGAGGCGGAGCAGACCACGGCGTCCGGTCTCGTCATTCCGGACACGGCCCAGGAGAAGCCCCAGGAGGGCGAGGTTGTCGCTGTCGGCCCAGGCCGGGTTGACGACAACGGCAACCGCGTTCCGATGGACATTGCCGTGGGTGACGTCGTCATCTACAGCAAGTACGGCGGCACCGAGGTGAAGTACGGGGGCGAGGACTACCTCATCCTGTCCACCCGCGACGTCCTCGCAAAGGTCACGAAGTAACCAGCTGACCACACAACAACAGCGGCCTTCGCCCGAAACCGTTTTCGGGAGAAGGCCGCTGTTGCTTGTTCTGGTGAGCCTCAGCTCGCCCGGCGTAGCGGTTGCAGGATCGCCTGACGGTCGTCCTCGGACAGTCCGCCCCACACCCCGTACGGCTCCCGCACGCGTAGCGCGTGTTCACGGCACTGCTGGATCACCGGGCACGTGGCACACACGGCCTTGGCCGCCTCCGCGCGACGCCGCCGCGTTCCCCCGCGTTCCCCCTCGGGGTGGAAGAACAGCGTTGGATCGGCTTCACGGCATGCGCCTTCGTACTGCCACTCCCACAAGTCCATGATCGGGCCCGGGAGCCTTGAGAGTTCAGCCATGGTTCCGCTCCTTTCCCGTCATTCGGCTTGGTTGCCGGTGACTGCCCCCGAACTTAGCAACCGCGTCAGGGGTTGTTCAAGGCTTATTCGGAAATGATTTGGAGCTTCTTCACCGATCGGCGGTCGCAGCGACCGAACGGGCGTCCGGATGCGCCGCCCGATAGCGAGCGCCCGAACCGCCTCCCGGGGTGTCGAGCGCCTGCGAAGATGTCGATGGGACAGAATCGGGAGAGAATCGTTCGATGCGATGGGCGAAAGGTCCTTGTGAGCGTTCAGGAGAGGTTGTCGGTGTCTGAGTGGGAGGCCCACACGGCGCCATTAACCGTTGCAGCTGTTGCTCGAGAGCTGGGCGTGGCCGCGGCGACCCTACGTACCTGGGACCGCAGGTACGACCTGGGTCCCTCGGAGCACCGGGCCGGTGCTCACCGGCGATACACCCCCCGAGACGTCGAACGACTGCGACTCATGCGCCGGCTCACCCTGCAGGGCGTGGCCCCCGCCGATGCCGCGCGGATCGCCCGGGCGAGTTCCGAGCACGCCAACGGCGCGAGTGCGGAGGAAACCCCCGCGCAGGAGGAGGAAGACGACGGCGCCCTCCTCACCGATCCACTGAGCCTCGCGGCGGCCGCCATCGACGGGCACATCGATCGGGTGCAGCGCGTCATGCGCAGGGCCGCCACCGAGCACGGCATCGTGGCCGCGTGGAGTGACATCTTCATTCCGGCCCGCCGGTTACTGACTGACGAGCACCACGAGCCGTTCCGCCGCCCGGGTGCCGACCCCCTGGCGGTCTTCGATGCGGCCCTCATGCTCGTCGTGCGAGCCCTGAGCGACCGCCACCACCGCCCGCCGGCCTCGGTGGTGCTGTGGGCGGAGCAGGCCCGCGAACTCGAGGCCCACGTGCTCGGCGGCGCGCTCGCGGCCGGCGGTGTCACGGCCCGGTTGGCACGCGCCTCCGATGACCCGGGGGCGGCCCTGTGCCACGCGGTGGACTCCGACGACGTGGTCGCCCTGGGGATCCTCGGGGCCCCTCGCGAGGCGGAACCCCTCATCGGATACGCCTCCGAGCGCGGTGACATCGAGACGTTCGTCATCGACGCCCCCCAGCTCGAACTTTGGCTCCCGCGCGTGCACCGCGTGCGCACGCTCGATGCGGCAGTAGCGGAAATCACCGCCAGCGTGCAACCCGGTAACGCTTAGGATTGATTCTGTGAGCGACTCCCGTGACCCCTTCGGCTTCCTAGGCCTCACCTACGACGACGTCCTGCTGCTGCCCGGCCCGACCGACGTCATCCCGTCCGAGGTCGACACCACCGCGCGCCTGACCCGCGAGATCTCGATGAAGATCCCGTTGCTCTCGGCGGCCATGGACACGGTCACCGAAGCCCGGATGGCCATTGCCATGGCCCGCCAGGGCGGCATCGGCATCCTGCACCGCAACCTTTCCATCGAAGAGCAGGCCCAGCAGGTGCAGACCGTCAAGCGCTCGGAGTCGGGCATGATCACCGACCCCGTCACCGTCGGGCCGGAGGCGACACTCGCCGAACTCGACGCGCTATGCGCGCGGTACCGCGTATCGGGACTTCCCGTCGTCGACAACGACGGAGTCATCCTGGGCATCATCACCAACCGCGACACGGCCTTCATCGACCAGGCCGAGTTCGCCACCCGCCTCGTGCGCGACGCCATGACCCCCATGCCGCTGGTCACCGGATCGGTCGGTATCAGCAGGGACGAGGCCTCGGCGCTGCTCGCCAAGCACAAGATCGAGAAGCTGCCCCTCGTCGACGACGACGGTCGGCTCGCCGGCCTCATCACGGTCAAGGACTTCGTGAAGTCAGAGCAGTACCCCAACGCCACGAAGGACGACGGCGGGCGGCTGCGGGTGGGTGCCGCGATCGGGTTCTTCGGGGACGCCTGGGAGCGCGCCACCGCGCTGGTCGAGGCGGGGGTGGACGTCCTTGTCGCCGACACCGCGAACGGGCATGCACGCCTCCTGCTGGAGATGGTGCGCCGCCTGAAGTCGGATCCGGCCATGAAGCATGTGCAGATCATCGGCGGCAACGTCGCCACCCGCGAGGGCGCCCAGGCGCTCGTGGACGCGGGGGTGGACGCCGTCAAGGTCGGCGTGGGGCCCGGATCCATCTGCACCACCCGCGTGGTCGCCGGGGTCGGCGTGCCGCAGGTGACGGCCGTCTACGAGGCCGCCCAGGCCTGTCGCCCCGCGGGCGTGCCGGTCATCGGCGACGGTGGCCTGCAGTACTCCGGGGACATCGCCAAGGCGCTCGTCGCCGGAGCCGACACGGTGATGCTCGGCTCGCTCCTGGCCGGCTGCGATGAGAGCCCGG
>DATGSB010000335.1:0-6612 GCA_035303045.1 Actinomycetaceae bacterium
CTCCACTTCATCGCGATGGTGTTCATGACGCTGTTCATCGTCATGCACGTGGGCCTGGTCTTCCTCGTCCACCCCGAATACAACCTGCCGCACATGGTTTTCGGGGTCACCGACACCTCCCGCTACGCGCAGGCCTTCACGGTCGCGATCATCACGATCATCGCCGTCTTCGCCTTCTGGATCGCGCTGAGCTACCTCACGCTGGCGAACCGGCCCCGCGCCCACCGCTTCCTCGTCGGTATCACGGAGCCGATCCGGAAGATCGCCTTCGGGTGGATGAAGCCCCGCATGAGCCGCCAGAACTCCTACACCGAGAAGGACATCTCGGAATTCCACTGGACCAACGGCCTGCCGCCGACGCACGACGAATCGCCCGAATGGCTGGAGTACCGGGACAACGACTGGGAAGACTGGCGGCTAGAGGTTCGCGACAACCTCAACAACACGTCGGTCGAGCTGAGCCTCGACGACCTGCGCAAACTCCCCAAGGCCGAGTACATCGCCGTGCACACCTGCATGCAGGGGTGGTCGGCCACCTCGAAGTGGGGTGGGGTCCGATTGCAGGATCTGCTCGACCACATCGGGCCGCGCCCCGAGGGCGCCAACTACGTCATGGTCACCTCCCACGGCCTGGCCCAGGAGATGATCGACCACCGGCCGCGCGAGCCCTTCTACGCCGTCCTCGACATGCAGATGGTCTCGGAGGAGGACACGATCCTCGCCTACGAGCGCAACGGCAGACCGCTCGACATCCACCTCGGGGCCCCGCTTCGGCTACGGGTGGAATCCAACCACGGCTACAAGATGGTCAAGTGGGTGAAGTCGGTTGAGTGGATCGACGACTACGCCAAGTACGGTGACGGGCGCGGCGGGACCCGCGAAGACGGCGCACTGCAGGCCTTCAACGGGCGGATCTAGGGGGCGTCATGACGGAAATGCGAAACACCACGTTTGTCATCCTCGGCATGAACACGCCGGACGACGCTCGCGTCGTCAAGGACCGCCTGTACCACATGGGCGGCCTCGGAGGCGTTGCCACCGAGATCGTTCCCGGCGGCCAGTCGCGTATCCACCTCAAGCACAAGAGCGAGATCACCTTGGATCGCGCGTTGATCGAGGAAGTGCTACGGGACGCCGGGGACTACCGCCTCGCATGAGCGCGCTACGCTCCCGGATTCGCAACCGTCAGCGAGAGGCAGCCCATGTCTAGTTCCGATTCCTACGGAATCCTGTCACCAGCCCAAATGGCCCAGACGGCGGAGGACGCGGCTTTCGCCAAGGCCACCGGCAGGCCGCTGAAGTCGCTCCTGCTGGGGGTGACCGCGGGCGGGTACATCGCGCTCGGCTTCGTCTTCTTCGTGACCAGCCAGGTCGGGGCGGCGGACCTGCCGTGGGGCGTGGCGCGGGTGCTTGGTGGCGTCGTCTTCGCGACCGGGCTCGCGCTCGTGGTGCTCACAGGGGCGGAGCTGTTCACGTCCTCCACTCTCACGCTGACCGCGCGGGCGAGCGGGCGCATCACCTGGATGCAGTTGCTGAAGAATTGGGGCATCGTCTACGTCGCCAACTTCATCGGCGCGGCCACGATTGTCGGCCTTATATTTTTCGGCGGCACGTGGCGGGCGGCCGATGGCGGCTGGGGCGCCGTCGTCCTCTCCTCGTCCCTCGGCAAGGTCAATCACACGTTCCTCGAAGCATTCACCCTCGGCGTCCTGTGCAACCTCATGGTGTGCTTGGCGATCTGGGCGGCCTACTCGGGGCGCACGACGACCGACAAGATCCTTGCGGTGACCATGCCGATCGCGCTGTTCGTTGCGGCGGGCTTCGAACACTCGGTGGCCAATATGTTCATGATCCCCCTCGGCCTGCTCATCAAGGATGCCGCAGGATCAGGATTCTGGGCGGACTCCGGCCTCGCCCCGGGCGACTTCGCGGGGTTGACGTGGGACGCGTTCCTCCTCGACAACCTCCTCCCCGTCACGCTGGGCAACATCGTCGGCGGGGGAGTCCTCATCGGCATCATGTACTGGACGATCTTCCACCACCTCGATGTGCCGCGAGTCGCTCCGGAGCAGGACGGCCGGGGCACGGCCTCCGGGGCGGGCTACTGAGCGACGCGTGTGGCCGCGTGGCTACGAGGCGCGCGGCTTGGTGCTGCGCGGGGGCTTGGGATCGATGCCCGCGGCGCGGCGGGTGCGCCGATTGGCGTGTACCGACCACTTCGGCACCCAGTGCCCCAACGCTCCCGTCGCGGCCACCCCAAGGACGCCGGTGGCGAAGATGCCGGCGGCGAGCGACCCGAGCGCCGCGCCAACGGTGACGGCGAGCGGCCCAAGGGACATCCCGCCGTCCTGCAGCACCCGCCACATCGCAAGGAATTGGGCCCGCCCGTGCTCGGGGGCGAGGTCGGAGCCGATCGTCATGAGGACGCCGGTGCTGATGCCATTGCCGAATCCCATGATGGCGGCCACGACCGACATCGACCACACGGACTGTGTGAACGGCAACAGGAACATGCTCAGGGCCATGATGATCATCGACGGGATGCCGATCCACAGCCGCCCCAGGTGGTCCATGATCTTGCCCGCTGGGTAGAACAGCACCATGTCGACCGCGCCGGCCAAGCCGAAGATGAGCGACGTCGTCGACGCTTCCAGGCCGAGGTACTCACCCCACAGCGGTAGCACCGTCAGCCGGGCCCCACGCACGCTGCCCACGAGCACCACAGCGATGCCCACCGTCGTGAACTTGCGGTGATGCTCCGCCAGCACCTGACGCAACGTCAGGGTCGGTGCGGCGGGAGCGACGGTCCGCTGCTTGTCCCGCGGCGCCCGCCGCGCCTCCCGACGAGCCTGGCGCGGCTCCTCACGAATGAGCACGAGCACGAACGTGGCTATGACGGCGGTGCCGGCGCCGAGCAGGTAGGCATTGCTCACGTTGCCGCCGGCCACCACGAGCGCGCCCACGAACGGGCCGAGGAACTGGCCGATGCGGTGAACCCCAGCCAGCGTCGAGAGCACGCGCGCTCGCCGCAGGGGCGGGGTGATCTCGGTGAGGTAGGAGTGGCGGGCAAGGCCGAACACCGCCGACGCGGCCCCGACGGCGAGCATCGCGACCCCGAGGGTGATGACGCTCGGCGCGAATCCGGCGAGCACGAAGCTCAGCGCTGCCACCACGCCCGCCAGGATCATCGCCATGCGGTCGCCGACCCGGGCGGCGAGAGCCCCGGCGGGCAGGTCGGCAAGGATCTTTCCTACCGGAAGGAGCGCCGCGATGAGCGCGGCCACCTGGAGGGATCCGCCCAGCGAGACGACGCTGGGGGCAATGATGGGCAGCATCGCGCCCATGCCGACCTCGACGATGCCCGTCGGAACGAAGGCGCCCATGACGACGGTGCGCATCGGAAACATGGGGCCGTCATGATCGTAGGAGGCGCCACCGGCTGGCCGGCGGGGGGAGGAGCGGGCTCGTGACATGATGGGTCAAGCATCGCACGCGCCCCGCAGCGTCCCCCTGCGGCAAACGGGATCGGGCGAAGATCGTGAGCAGATCGACACCGCTCGAATCGCTCCCCGCCGTCGTCTGCCGCCCGCCAGTGCACTACGATGGAGCGCGCCTGTGCGCGTCCGACGGCCTAACGCTCCGCGCGTCGCCCTAACGCACGGCAGCATGCCGCCCGAGCGGGCATATTCCAGGAGTCAACGAGTGGAGAGCAAGCAGTGAAGAGCGCCGTCGAGAACCTCGAGCCCACCCGGGCGAAACTCACCGTGGAGGTGCCCTACGAGGAGCTCAAGCCAACCATCGAGCACGCCTACTCCCACATCGGTGAGCAGATCAACGTGCCCGGCTTCCGCCGCGGCAAGGTCCCTGCCCCCATCATCGACCAGCGGGTGGGGCGCGCCGCGGTGCTCGAGCACGCCGTCAACGACGCGCTGCCGGGGCTGTACCGCGACGCCGTTGCCGAAACCCAGATCAAGCCGGTGGGTCAGCCCGAGGTGGAAGTCACCGAGCTGCCCGCGCTCAAGGGCGCGCCGGGAGGCCAGCTCGTGTTCACCGCAGAGGTGGACGTGCGGCCCGAGATCGAGCTGCCGGACCTGTCCGAGGTGGAGATCGTCGTCGACTCCGTCGACGTCACCGATGAGGACGTCGAAGAGCGTCTCGACGCGCTTCGGGAGCGGTTCGGCACGCTCATCGGCGTCGACCGCGCCGCCGCAGACGGCGACTTCGTCTCCATCGACCTCCGGGCCACCATCGACGACGAGGAGATCGACTCCGTCACGGGAACGTCCTACCAGGTCGGTTCCGGCACGATGCTCGAGGGTCTGGACGAGGCCATCACCGGCCTGAGCGCGGAGGAGGAGACGACCTTCACCTCCACGCTGGTCGGCGGCGAGCACGCGGGTAAGGACGCGACGGTGACGGTCAAGGTCGCCAGCGTCAAGGAACGCGAGCTGCCCGAGGCCGACGACGAGTTCGCGGAACTCGCCAGCGAGTTCGACACCCTCGAGGAGCTGCGCGCGGACCTTCGCGAGCAGATCGCCTCCGACAAGGACTCCAACCGCGCCGTCATCGCGCGGGACAAGCTCATGGATTACCTGCGGGAGAACCTCGACTTCCCCATCCCCCAGGGCGCCGTGGAGGCCGAGATCAAGGCTCACCTCGACGCCGAAGGCAAGGAACACGACGACCCGCACGGCGAAGAGATCCGCCCCGACACCGAACGCCTCATGCGCGACCAGTTCATCCTCGACACCCTGGCCGAGAGCTACGAGGTGCAGGTTGAGCAGAACGAGCTGCTGGAGTTCCTCATGAGCAGCGCGCGTCAGTACGGCATGGAGCCCAACGAGTTCATCCAGGCGGCGGGCCAGGCGGGCCAGATCCAGTCCTTCGCCGGGGAGCTCGCTCGCAACAAGTCGCTGGCCGTGGCCCTGCGGAAGGTCACGGTGGTGGACGAGGCGGGCGAGGCCGTCGACCTGACGAAGTTCATCGGATCCGATGAACAGGACGCCGCGCGTCAGGCCGAGGCCGCCGCTGCTCAGGCCGCCGCCCTCGCGGCGCAGGGAGAAGCCGCTGAGGCCAGCGCCGACAGCGCCGATTCCGCGGACAGCGCCGACTCCGCTGACAGTGCCGACTCCGCTGACAGTGCCGAGTCGGCCGACAGCCCGGAGAGCGCCGACAGCGCCGAGTGATCACGTGGGAGGCGCGGCCTCCCGGGCGAGGGGCTGGTACCGAGCGGCGGTGCCGGCCCCTCGCCGTATCCGCGCCGCGGTGCGCCATCAGCGAAACCCCGCAGGATGGGGGAGTAATCGATGCCCGACAGCGTTAGTGTCAACAACGGAACATGGCGGATGTCAGCGGCGGCACGCGGCTGAACAGCATCCGCTACGAGATCGATCAGGAGCATGCCCGTGAGTGAGATTCCCCAGGGGGCCGTCGGCGACCACAACGCCTTCGGGCTGAACGACGCCATCTACAACCGCCTGCTCAAGGAACGCATCATCTGGCTCGGCTCGGAGGTGCGCGACGACAACGCCAACGCCATCTGCGCCCAGCTGCTGCTGCTGGCGGCGGAAGACCCCGACCGGGACATCTTCTTGTACATCAATTCGCCCGGTGGCTCGGTCACCGCAGGGATGGCCATCTACGACACCATGCAGTACGTCCAGCCCGACGTGGCGACGGTCGCGATGGGGATGGCGGCCTCGATGGGCCAGTTCCTGCTCTCCTCGGGCGCCAAAGGCAAGCGCTACGCCACGCCCCACGCGCGCGTGATGATGCACCAGCCGTCCGGCGGCATCGCAGGAACGGTGACCGACATCCGGATCAACGCCCAGCTGATCATGCACATGAAGAAGGTGCTGGCCGAGCTGATCGCCGAGCAGACGGGGCGCACGGTGGAGGAGATTCACCGAGACTCCGACCGCGACCGCTGGTTCACCGCCGACGAAGCGCTGGAGTACGGCTTCATCGACCACGTCGTCGAGCACGCGGCCTCCGTCCCCGGTGGCGGCGGAACCACGAAGTAGCCTCCCAGCCCGACCTCTCAGGAGCCTTGTGACAATGAACCCCGACCACTTCTCGCGCCTTGCCGCCACCGGCCTCACCCCCGGTGGGGGCCGGGCGCCAGCCATGCCCGGCGCCCGCTACGTCCTGCCCCAGTTCGAGGAACGGACGGCCTACGGATACAAGCGGCAGGATCCCTACACCAAGCTGTTCGAAGACCGCATCATCTTCCTCGGCGTGCAGATCGACGACGCCTCGGCTGACGACGTCATGGCACAGCTCCTCGTGCTGGAGAGCGCCGACCCCGATTCGACCATCACGATCTACATCAACTCCCCGGGCGGTTCGCTGACGGCGTTGACGGCGATCTACGACACGATGCAGTTCATCAAGCCACAGGTGCAGACGGTCGTGCTCGGCCAGGCCGCCTCGGCGGCAGCGGTCGTGCTGGCCGCGGGCTCGCCGGGCAAGCGCCTCGCGCTGCCCAACGCGCGGGTGCTCATCCACCAGCCGGCGTTGCAGGGCGGTAGCTACGCGCAGGCCTCCGACATCGAGATCCACGCCCAGGAACTGCTCCGGATGCGTGAATGGCTCGAAGAGACCATCGCGATG
>DATGSB010000336.1:0-3151 GCA_035303045.1 Actinomycetaceae bacterium
CCTGCGCTCGCACGACGCCGCAGGACTTACCGGACCCGACGACGAGGCCATCGCCGAGGACCTCCTGTGGTTCACCACCAACTACAGCGGCGGTTCCCCGTGGCGGTGGAGCAGTGTCAACGTCGAGATACTCCTAACCGACTGGTACCCGCGCAAGGTGATGGCCGGCCGGGTGTACCTCCGGCGGATGCCCACCGTGCTGCGGGCGATGGTGCGATACGCCCACCGCGTGCGGCAGACCCCGGGCGAGTTGACTGAGCAGACTCTTGAGACGATCGCGGAATTCGAGCCGGTCTACCGCGAATTGATCAGCGGCGGGCCGCCGCCCTCCACCGGCCACGCCTTCGACATGCTCGCCGGATCCGACCTCGAAGAGCTGTTCGCCCACTTCGCGGTGCAAAAGCGCGAACTCGCCATCCGAGCCGTCGGCAGCGAGCAGTCGCTGGCAGCCCTCGACGATGCTCCCCTGCCCGATGAGGACTTCCAGTGGGCGGGGATTCCAGACGACGTCCACGACAAGGTGGCCGATGTGCTTCGCCTGTGCGACGCCTGCGCGGAGGAGCTGTTCGACGTCGAAATGCGCACCGCATTCCGACGAGTGCTGGCCCACACCGCGGCAACCGATCCCGCGGTGTTCCGCCGGCGATCGAAGGCCAGCACAGCTGCTGCGGCCATCGCGTGGGCCGTGGCAACAGTCAATGACCGGATCGGCGCGCACCGCGGAGAACTCTCAGTCAAGGCACTGCTTGCCCACTTCGGCGTCAGCGGCTCCGTCTCCCAGCGCGCGCTGCCTTTCCTACGCGCATTCGGGGAGGAGAATTCGCAGAGGTTAGGTGATCTGACCTTCGGCACTGCCGACGTGCTCACCGCGGATCGCCGCGCCCGCCTCATCGAGATCCGTGACGAAGGCCTGGACAAGTAGCACCTCCCTAGCTGACGCCGGTCTCCTCCCGAAAACCACTCGCACGTTGCTCTACCATCGACGTCATCACCAGTGGCCGACGAAGGCCACTGCGTGACCCAACGGGGGGTCACGCGAGGAGCCGAGATGAGCGAAGAACGTCTGTCACCGACGATCCAGCCAACACTGGCGCGATCCCGCCCGCGCCGCCTCCCCCTCGCGGTCTTCCTCGTGGCCACCACGCTCTTCTTCGAGGTCGTGCTTCGGCTGCGGTCGAACGCCCCGTTCCTCAACGACGGCCTGCTGCACCTCACCCTCTTCGGTGTTGCGCTGGCTCTGCTCGCCTACATCGTCGCCGGCCTCTTCGGCCGAAAGGGGCGCACCGTCGTCGTGGCCGCCTACGTCGCCTTCCTCACCGTGATGTTCGGCTCCCAGCTCGTGTACTACGACATCTTCCAGACGTACTACACGGTGTTCTCGGCGGCCAACGCCGGGCAGGTGACCGAGTTCGCGAGCGACATCGCCACCAAGCTGTGGGAGAACCTCGCCTGGATCCTCCTCCTGCTCCTACCCCTCGTCGTCTTCGTGGGCCTACGCAGCCGGCTGATCAGCCCCGCTGCCCGCCCCAGCTGGCGAGCGACGGGCCTGACCGCGGGCTTGGCGGTCCTGTTCGTCGTCTCGGCCGTCGCCGCAATCAACCTCGGGGACACCGAGCGGGCCGGCGCCCACGACATGTACTACCACGCCAGCCACCCGGTGACGTCGGTCAACCGGCTGGGGCTCGTGACGACGATGCGCATCGACCTCCAGCGCACCGTGCTCGGCACCCAACCGGCCCCACCACCTCCGCCCCCGCTCGCGCAGCCGACAACCGCCCCCGGTGATACACCGTCGAAACGGCCGCTGCCGGACACCTCGGAGATCGCCAGCCCGACGCCGGAGGTCCCCACTGGTCCCAACATCCTCGACGTCGACTTCGACGCCCTCTTCGCCGAGGCCGACAGCGCGGAGCTGGAGAACATGCACCGCTACTTCGGCACCCGCGAACCCACGGGCAAGAATGCGCACACCGGCATGTTCGAGGGCTACAACCTCGTGTTCCTCACCGCCGAGGCCTACTCCCACTACGCCGTCCACCCCGACGTCACCCCGACCCTGCACAAGATGACCCACGAGGGCCTCCACTTCACCAACTTCTACAACCCGCTGTGGGGCGTGAGCACCTCCGACGGCGAGTACGTCGCGACCACGGGGCTGCTTCCGAAGAGCGGGGTGTGGAGCATGTACCACTCGGGCACCAACGCCATGCCCTTCGCCATGGGCAACCAGCTTGCCCGGCTCGGCTACACGACGCACGCCTATCACAACCACACCTACGACTACTATCGGCGCGACGTCTCCCACCCGAACCTCGGCTACGACTACAAAGGGCTGGGCAACGGCCTGGAGGTCGAGCGCACCTGGCCGACCTCCGACCTGGAGATGATCGACGTCACCACCGGCGAATACCTCGACGACGAGCCGTTCCACGCCTATTACATGACGGTCAGCGGGCACCAGTTCTACAACTTCACCGGCAACTTCATCGCCAGCAAGAACCGCCACCTCGTCGAAGATCTGCCCTACACCACCGCCGGGCGGGCCTACCTCGCCACCCAGATCGAGCTCGACCGGGCGCTGGAACTCCTCCTCGAGCGCCTCGAAGACGCCGGGATCGCCGAGCGCACGCTCATCGTCATGAGCGCCGACCACTACCCCTACGGGTTGACGACGGATGAGATCGAGGACTTGACGGGCGAGGCGGTGGAGGAGAACTTCGAGCTCCACCGCAGCAGCCTCATCGTCTACGCCCCCGGCATGGAACCCGAGGTCGTCGAGCGCCCGGTCTCCAGCCTCGACATCATCCCGACGATCTCCAACCTCATGGGCCTGGACTTCGACTCCCGGCTGCTCATGGGCACCGACGCGTTCTCCGACACCGACCCGCTCGTCATCTTCCACAACCGCAGCTTCATCACCGACCAGGGCCGCTACCACAGCGGCACCCGGGAATTCACCCCGGCCGACGGGGCGGACGTGCCGGAGGACTACGTCGAGCTCATCTCCGATGAGCTCGACCGGCGCTTCTACTACTCCACGATGGTGCTCGACACCGAGTACTACAGGCTCGTCGTGGATCGCTAAGTCACAATCCGGCGCCACCGGCCCACCGGGCCGGACTACGCAGTATGATGAAGTCATACTCAGGAG
>DATGSB010000337.1:0-5604 GCA_035303045.1 Actinomycetaceae bacterium
CCCGATTTTCGGCTGCTGCCGGACATCCCGCGGCGAGGAGTGGCCCCGTCCGCGGGCGGCTTCGACGCGTTGACGGCGGCCCGCCGGATCAGCTCAGCGGGATCCGCACGCGTTGTCCCCAGCGTGTCCGCCGACGCGAGCCCGAGCGCGGTCATCGCCGAAATCGCACGGTTCAGCCGCCAGCACGGCGGCCCCGCCCGCCTGCAGATCGATGTGGGCGAATCGCTGGCAGACGTCCGGCGCCTGGCGGCCGCGGTGCGCCACGCGCGTGGCGAGTTGGCGCCGCAGATCGTCATTCCGGTCGCCACCGCGGCCCACGTCGCGCTGGCCGGGGAGATCGCCGACATCGTGCGCATCCGCGAACACGACGTCGCGTGGGCCCGCGAACTGCGCTACGCGGTGCGCGCGGCCGCGTTGGCCGCGGGCCGTAGCCCCCTGCCCGTGCTCGTGGATGTGCGCGCCGTCATCGGCGAGGACCCGGTCACCGCGCGCGTGCGCGCGGAACTCGTCGACTCCCTGGGCGGGGCCCCCGCCGCCGGGGCGCTCACGATCGTGGACACGCCCGAAGAAGCGACCGCGACCCTGGCCCACTGGCTAGAAGCCGGCGCCGCTGACGGTTTCACCATCGAGCCGGCCTCGCTGGCCACCGATCTCGGCGCGGTCATCCACGAGGTGATCCCGGCATTGGGTGCCCGCGGATTCGAGGTGTCCGCTCGCCGCCGTGCGACCCCAGCCCTTCGCCGCACGTCAGGCCCAGCGGTGCGCGAACTCGCCCACGCCGCCGGCTGAGCCGGGCACTGGAAACGCAGGTCGTTGCGCTCAGGGTGGCGGCGCCCCGCCCGCGCCCACAACGGCGGGAGGCGGCGCGGCGGTGGCCCGGTGGGGAACCTAGCGTCCCCCTATGCCACCGCCTCCCACCCGCGATCGAGCGCCCGACGCCGCGGCGGACCGGCTCACGGCTCTCACTCGGCGGGCGTATGCGACCGGCCAGGGTCTCCTTCCCGACCACGGGGCGGAGTTCTTCGACGACGCCCGCCCCCGGCGCCGCGGGAGCAGTCGCGCCTTGCCCGCCTTGCGGTGGGCGATCGATCGACGGATCGCACTCGCCGCGCTGGTGGGCGTCGGCTCGCTGCTCGCGATCGCCGTTGCCTTCACGTGGGCCCCATGGCGCCACACCGAGGTCATTGCGGTGCCCACCGCGAACGAGCCGCACGACGAACAGCCCGCCTCACCGCGCGGCGCCGAGCCCACATCGAGCGCGGTGGGTGCCCCGACGCCACCCGGTGCCGCGCCCGCCCACGACGGGCCCGCCCGGGTGTTCGTTCATGTGGCCGGGGCGGTGGCACGCCCGGGCGTCGTCGACCTCGCCGAGGGTGCCCGGGTCGCCGATGCCCTGAGCGCTGCGGGCGGGCCCGTGGCCGGTGCCGAGGTGGACGCGATCAATCTTGCGCGAGTCTTGGTCGACGGCGAGCAGGTGTACGTGCCCCGGGTGGGCGAGACCTTGCCGCCTGCCGCAGCAGCCGGCGGGGCCGGCGAGGGGCCGGGCTCGCGTGTCGTCAACATCAACAGCGCCGGGCCCGAGGAGCTCCAGCGGCTGCCCGGCGTGGGGCCGGCGATCGCCCAGCGCATCATTGATTGGCGCACCGCCAACGGCGGCTTCCATACGGTGGAGGAGCTCCTCGAGGTCCCCGGCATCGGGCACAAGGTTCTCGAAGGCCTGCGCAACGAGGTGTCGGTGTGACCGGCCGCGACGTCCGCCTTGTGCCTGCCGCGCTCCTGGCCTGGGGTAGCGCCTGGTTCTTCGTCACGATCGAGGCCCGCACCGTCCTCGCGTTGGCCGTGGTGCCGCTGGGCTGCGCGATGATTGCGCTGTGGCGTGCGGGCCGTCCCACCGCCCGCCGCAGGTCGCGCCACCGCGCTGAGGCGAGCTGGAGCGTCGCGGCCACAGTCGCGTTCACCCTCGCCCTGGTGGGCGCCGTCATGGTCGCCACGGCGAGCCACCAGCACACTCGACACGCAGGTCTCCTGCCCGATCTGGTGGAGCAGCGCGCCGTCGTCCGCGTCAGCGGTGTCGTCCGAAGCGACCCGTTGCCTGTGTCCGGCGGGCAGTGGCACACGACGACGCCACGCCACCGGGCGGTCGTGGAGGTCGCGAGCGTCGAGGGGCGCGGCCAGCGCAGCGCGAGCGCCGCCCGGTTGCTCGTGCTCGGCGGTACGGAGTGGGCACGGGTGGAGCTCGGCGCGCGGGTGAGTGCCACCGGGCGGCTCGTGCCGACGGAGCCGGGAGACGACGTCATCGGCCTCCTGATTTCCCACGCGCCGCCGGATATTCGTGCGCCGCCGCCGCCCCATCACCGGCTGGCCAACGACATGCGAGCGGGACTGATCGCGGCGGTCGCCGACAGGTCCGGTCAGGCGCAGGGCCTCGTGCCCGGCATTGCGGTGGGTGACGACTCCCGTATGCCAGGAGAGCTCGATGCCGCGATGAAGAGCGTGTCGCTCACCCACATCACGGCGGTGTCGGGCACGCACCTGAGCATCGTCCTCGGAGCGTTCCTCGGTGCGCTGCACTGGGCGCCTCGGTGGGTGCGCGCGGTCGGGGGAGGTGCCCTCCTCGTGGCCTTCGTCGTGTTGGTGCGCCCCGAACCCAGCGTCCTGCGTGCCGCCGTCATGGGCGGCGTCTCCCTGCTGGCCCTCATCCTCGGCCGCCCCTCTCGCGCCCTCCCGGCCCTGTGTGGCGCGGTCATCGGACTGCTCATCCTCGACCCGTGGCTTGCCCGCACCTACGGCTTCGTGCTGTCGGCGCTCGCCACCGCGGGCATCGTCGTCCATGCCGGCAGCTGGGCCCGCGCATGGTCACGACGGCTGCCCCCGTGGGCCGCCATGGCCTGCGCGATCCCCGCCGCGGCGCAGGCGTGGTGCGCCCCCGTCATCGTGTTGCTCAACCCAGCGGTGGCCGCCTACGCCGTGCCAGCCAACGTCCTAGCCGCGCCCCTCGTGGTGCCGGCGACGATTCTCGGGGTCCTCGCAACCGTCGTGTCGCCGTGGCTGCCGGGCGCCACCTCGGTCCTAGTGACGCTGGTGTCGACGGCCACCGCGGGCATCGCCGTGATCGCGCGGTTCTTCGCAGGGCTGCCGCTGGCCGACCTGCCGTGGCCACCGGGCCTGGCCGGGACTGCGCTGCTGGGCCTCCTCACGGTGGCCGCCCTCCTGCTCGCCGCGCGTCGATCCATGCCGCCTCGCCGGTGGGTGGTGGTCGCGGGCCTCGTGGTGGCCATCGCGGTGCCCGGCCCCCGCAACCTCGTGGCCGACCACGCGCTGGGCCGCGCGCCGGAGCGGGACTGGATCGCCGCGCAGTGCGACGTCGGGCAGGGCTCGGCATTCGTCGTGCGTAGCGCCCCGCGTGCGGCGGTCCTCATCGACACGGGGGCGCCGGAGTCCGGGGTCGATCGCTGCCTTACCCGGCTCGGGATCCGACGTCTCGATCTGCTCGTCCTCACCCACCTGCACCTCGATCACGTGGGTGGCATGGCAGAGGCGGTGGCGGGGCGCGAGGTCGGGCGGATCCTGCTCAGCCCTCACGACGCGCCCCTTCATGCGGAGGCGGCCGTGCTCGAACTCGCGGCGGCGAACCAAATTCCCGTGCAGCGCCCAGTCGCGGGGGAGCACGGCGAGGTTGCGAGTGGTCACCTGCGGTGGCAGGCGCTGTGGCCCACCGCCCGGATCATGGGTCGCGCCATACCGGGGGACGATTCCCTCAGCAACGACCTCTCGCTCGTGCTGCGGCTCGAGACCGGCGATCTCAGCGTCATTGCCCTGGGAGACCTCGAGGACGACGGCCAGCGCGGCCTGCTCGCTAGCCAGGCTGCGTTGGCCGCCGACGTCGTCGTCGTGGCGCACCACGGCTCGCCCCGCCAGCTGCCCGCGCTCGCCGATGCCATCGGCGCGCCCATCGCCGTCGTCAGCGTGGGGGACAACGACTACGGGCACCCCGCGCCAGGCACGATCGACATGTACGAGGCCGCCGGGGGCGTCGTCCTGCGAACCGATGAATGCGGCGAGATCGTGGTCACCCGCCGTGGCGGCGACCTGCTGGTGCACTCGGGGTGCGGGGCAGCTGCCCAACGACAAGCGTCGTCCTAGCGGAACCCCCACGTCATCACGGGTGGCGGGCCGCCGGCGGCCCAGGCTTGCAACACGGCGAGCTCGTGGGGGACGACGGGATGGGCGGCGTCATCGGCTTCTGCCAACGACACCCAACGCAATCCGCCGGACTTGGCGGATTCCATCGCTCGAGGCTCCCCGTCCCAACGGCGGCAGGTAAAGAAGAAGTCGACCCGTTCATCGATCGCTAGGCCGTTGCCGGCGGTGCGGTGCATGGCCGTGAGTGGCCGCAGGTCGGTGGCCTCGACGCCGAGTTCTTCGCGGAGCTCGCGACGGGCGGCTGCGGTGACCGGCTCGTCGCGCTCGACGTGGCCAGCGGCGCCGGCGGCCCAGTAGCCGTCGCGGAATCCGGTGTTGCGCCGCAGCTGCAGGAGAACCTGCGGCCCGCTGTCCCTGTCGCGCCACAGATACACGTACGCGGCGGGGATGACCGCGAAGCTCACGGCTTCCTCCGGGCCGCGGCGATGCGTCGCACCGCGCGTTCGACCGCGAACTCGGGATCCCTGCTCAGCCCCTTGACTTCCGCATCGGCCGCGGCCGTGGCGATGATGGCGGCGGCGAGCCCCTCCGGGGTCCAGCCCGCGAGTTCGCGGCGCGCCTGGTCGACCTGCCACGGGGCCAGCCCAGCGGTGGCCCCGGAGCCGCGGCCCTGCGCGGCCGCCACCTTCGCCAGCGTGCGCAGCTTCATGGCGAGCACAGCGACGATCGGCACCGGGCTCATGCCCGTGGCCAGGGCGTGGCGCAGGAGGCCCAGGGCCGTGGAGACATCCCCAGCGATGGTGGCATCGGCCACCTTGAACCCCGTCGCCTCGACTCGGCCGCCGTGGTAGCGGTCGACGAGCTCGGATGTGACGGTGCCGGTCGTATCGGCGATGAGCTGAGCGCAGGCGGCCGCCAGCTCCCGCAGGTCGGATCCTGCCGCCTGCACCAAGGCTTGGATCGCCCGCCCGTCGGCCCGTCGGCCCGCGCGGCCGAACTCCTCTCGGACGAACGCCGCCTTGTCGGCGTCGCGCTTGATCGGGTCGCACGCCACCACGGGATGCCCCGCCGCGCCCACGGCGTCGAGCATCTTCTTGCCGCGTTGGCCACCGCCGTGCTGCAGGATGAGGCTGACGTCCTCAGCCGTATTGCCCAGGTAGGCGATGACGTCGTCGATGAGGGCATCCGTGCAGGCCTCGACCCCGGTGATGACGATGCAGCGCGGCTCGGTGAAGAGGGAAGGGCTCGCCAAGATCTCCAGTTGGCCGCTGTCGTAGCCGGCAGCGTCGAGCCTCGTGATCTCGGTGCCCTCGTCCCGCTCGCGCGCCTGCGCGACCAGGCTGGCCACCGCGCGATCCGCCAGCAGGCCTTCCGCGCCGCGCACGAGGACGACGGGGGCTAGGCGTACGGCATCCCACGAGACGGTGCGCTGCTTGCTCCTTGCCACGCCATCAGCCTGCC
>DATGSB010000338.1:0-2378 GCA_035303045.1 Actinomycetaceae bacterium
GCCACGCGCCATGCCGCTGAATCGCCGTCAACGTGTACCCCGAACACGTCGGGTAATAGCGACACGTGCGGGGCCGCCACGACGAGAAGGCAAACTGATACCCGCGAATGAGGGCGGCCAACAGCCGAGCGATGATGCTCCGGCGACTGTCAGCTTCCTTCACGAGACACCTCGCATCGCCCGACGGCGCACCCGGCGCAGCGCCTCGTCGAGCTGCGCACCGAGTTCGCTGCTGGTGAGGTCATTCGCGCCTTGTTGCGCTCGGACGACGAGCAGCGAACCGCCGTCGAGATCCGGCAGCCGCTGCCGCAGCAGAGCGCGAAGACGACGCTTGACTCGGTTGCGTTCCACCGCGTTGCCCACCGCTTTGGGTACAGCAAGCCCGACCCGCGGACGTGACGACGTCTGCTGGGTCGGGCTGTGAAGGTGGACGACGAGGCGCCCTGCCGCGGCCCGTCGGCCGCGCCGGATCGCTACGGCAAACTCAGCCGGCTTGCGTAATCGGTTTCCGGGCGGCAGCACTGGCTCAGGCGGACAGCTGCTTGCGCCCCTTGCGGCGACGAGCCGACAGGATCGCGCGCCCGGCACGAGTGCGCATACGCAGCCGGAAGCCATGGACACGGGCACGGCGCCGGTTGTTCGGCTGGAAGGTCCGCTTAGTCACGGGAGTACTCCAAAACTGCTAGGTCTGGCTCGCATCGCCTGTGTGGCGGTGCTGGGACGGGCTTCCGGCCGGTGCGCGGGCACGCGACACGACGGTGCCGTCGAAGTGGCTGCACAAATGTACGCGAGAGCCTCCCGGCCGGTCAATTCCGATACAGCCGCCCGGTCGAGGAGGCACACTAGGCTCGTTGCGCACATCTGTGGATAAGTGTGTGGATTCGGCGACCGATGACAGACTCTACCGTTCAAGGTGGACATCATCGTTCGGGGTGAAAGGAACTTCTGTGTCCGATCTTAACGACATCACGGACACGTGGTCCCGTGCCGTGGAGTTGCTGACCACCGGAGGCGAAATCGGTGGTGCACAGCTCGCCTTCATCCGCCTCACCCGACCGCTCGGCGCCGTCGACGGCACGCTGTTGTTGGCGGTTCCCAGCGAGTTCGCCAAGGACTTTCTCGAAACGCGGGCCCGCGTTCCACTGACCGAAGCCCTCGCCGACGCCTCCGGTTCCGCCATGCGGTTCGCCGTCACGGTGGACCCCACCCTGCAGGACGCGGCGATCCCGGCCACCGCCCCCAGCCCCGCCGACGGCGGCGGCAGCGCCGCGAGTCCCGAGGAGCCGCGCCGGGAACCTGAACACCGCAGCCGGCCGACGGCGACGGCCTCTCCCAACGCCACCGAGGCCAGCCGCCTCAACCCGAAGTACACGTTCGACACCTTCGTCACCGGATCGAGCAACCGCTTCGCCCACGCCGCCGCCACCGCCGTGGCGGAGGCTCCCGCGAAGGCCTACAACCCACTGTTCATCTACGGCGGATCGGGCCTGGGCAAGACCCACCTCCTCCACGCCATCGGCCACTACGCGCGCAACCTCTACCCCGATGTACGGGTCAGGTACGTCAACTCCGAAGAGTTCACCAACGACTTCATCAACTCCATCCGCGACGACAAGGCGGAGATGTTCCAGCGCCGCTACCGCGAGGTCGACGTCCTGCTCATCGACGACATCCAGTTCCTGCAGGGCAAGGAACAGACGATGGAGGAGTGCTTTCACACCTTTAACACGCTGCATAACGCGAACAAGCAAGTCGTGATCACCTCCGACCTGGCACCGAAGCAGCTCAACGGCTTCGAGGATCGGATGCGTTCGCGCTTCGAGTGGGGGCTGCTCACCGACGTCCAGCCGCCCGACCTCGAAACCCGCATCGCCATCCTGCGCAAGAAGGCGGGCAACGAGAACCTCGAGGCGGACGACGAGGTGCTGTCCTATATCGCCTCGCGGATCACGACGAACATTCGGGAGCTCGAAGGCGCGCTCATCCGGGTGACCGCGTTCGCCAACCTCAATCGTCAGCCCGTGGACCTCCAGCTCGCGGTCATGGTGCTCAAGGACTTCATCACCGACAACGAGGGCGAGGAGATCACGCCGGCGCTCATCATGGGGCAGACCTCCGACTATTTTTCGGTGTCCATCGAAGCCCTGTGCAGCGCCGATCGCTCCCGGGTGCTCGTCAACGCTCGCCAGATCGCCATGTACCTGTGCCGCGAGCTGACCGAACTGTCGCTGCCCAAGATCGGCGCGCTCTTCGGGGGGCGGGACCACACCACCGTCATGCACGCCAATCGCAAGATCCGCCAGCACATGGCCGAGAAGCGCTCCACCTTCAACCAGGTGACCGAGCTGACGAACCGGATCAAGCAGAAGGCGCGCGGC
>DATGSB010000339.1:0-2183 GCA_035303045.1 Actinomycetaceae bacterium
CGGCTCCTGCGCGAGCTCAGCGACGAGGCACGCACCATGGTGTTCTTCGAGTCCCCTCACCGCTTGGCCGCCGCACTCACCGACATGGCCGAGGCGTGGGGCGGGCAGCGTCGCGCCGCCGTGTGCCGCGAACTCAGCAAGACCCACGAGGAGGTGCGCCGCGGCCCGTTGGGCCAGCTCGTCGAGTGGGCCGCCGCGGGGGTGCGCGGCGAGATCACCATCGTCGTCGCCGGCGCCCTGCCGCGGACGCCCGTGCTCGCTGACCACGTCGGTGAGGTGCTCAGCCTCGCCGAGGGCGGCATGCGGATGAAGGACGCCGCGGCCGACGTGGCCGCGCGCACGGGGCTGGGCAAACGCGACCTTTATGAGGCGGCGCTCGCGGCCCGCCGCGGGAACGCAGGCGACTGACCACCGGCGGGTGCAAAGGCGCAAGGTGGCGACGTCGCGGTAGTTCGACGGCCGCCAGGTGAAACAAGCAAAGTGGAACAATGGGCATCGCAGCCCAGCAGCACCGATTCGAAGGAGCACGCGTGAGCGAGCAGACCACCACTCGACGGGCCCTCATCGTCGTCGACGTCCAGCCGACCTTCTGCGAGGGCGGCGCGCTGGCGGTGAGCGGCGGCAACGACATCGCCCGCGCCGTCGCCGACTTCATCGAACGGCGCGGGGATGATTACGACATCATCGTCTCGACCCAGGACTGGCACATCGATCCGGGAACCCACTTCGCGCCCGAGGGGCAGGAGCCGGATTTCGTCGACACCTGGCCGCCCCACGGAATCGCTGACACCGCCGAGGCCGAGCTGCACCCGGCGCTCGCCGGCGCCCGCATCGACACCTCGGTGAAGAAGGGCCAGTACTCGCCGGGCTACTCGGGCTTCGATGGGGTTGACGACGCGCAGCGCCCCCTTGACGAGGTGCTGCGGGAGGCGGGCATCGCGGCGGTCGACGTCGTGGGGCTCGTGGAATCGCACTGCGTCAAGGAGACGGCGGTGGATGCGCGCACGCGCGGGTATGAGGCCCGAGTGTTCTCCGACCTCACCATCCCCGTGAGCGAAGAGCTCGGCGTGGCCGCGCGGCAGACGATGCGCGAGGCCGGGGTCACACTGGCCGCCAGCGCGGGGTAGCGCGCACGGCCCGCACCCCGGGCCGCAGTAGGCTGGCCCCCATGACGCGCATCCTCTCGGCCGTGGCCTGGCCTTACGCCAGCGGCCTGCGGCACATCGGGCACGTGGCCGGATTCGGCATCCCCTCCGACGTGTTCTCCCGCTACATGCGCATGGCGGGCCACGACGTCCTCATGGTCTCGGGCACCGACGAACACGGCACCCCGATCCTCGTGGCCGCCGACGCCGCCGGGGTCGGCCCGCGCGAACTCGCGGATCGCAACAATCGGCTCATCGTCGAAGACCTCGCGGCGCTGGGGCTGTCGTACGACCTGTTCACGCGCACGACGACCACCAACCACTACGACGTCGCCCAAGAGCTGTTCCTCGGGGTGTACAACAACGGGTATTTCGTCAAGCAGACGATGCTCGGGGCGATCTCGCCCTCGACCGGCCGCACGCTGCCCGACCGCTACATCGAGGGCACCTGCCCCATCTGCGACTACCCGGAGGCCCGCGGCGACCAGTGCGACAACTGCGGCAACCAGCTCGACCCGGCGGACCTCAAGAACCCGCGCTCCCGGATCAACGGGGAAACCCCGGAGTTCGTCACCACCGAGCACTTCTTCCTTGACCTGCCGGCGCTCGCCGAGGCACTGTCGGAGTGGCTCGACGAACGCGAGGCCGCCGGCACGTGGCGCCCGAACGTCCTGCAGTTCTCCAAGAACATCCTCGCCGAGATCCGCCCCCGGGCGATGACCCGCGACATCGACTGGGGCATCCCGGTGCCGCTGGACGGCTGGCGCGACCAGCCGACGAAGCGGCTGTACGTGTGGTTCGACGCCGTCATCGGCTACCTCTCGGCCGCGATCGAGTGGGCGCGGCGCAGCGGCGACCCGGAGGCCTGGCGCCAGTGGTGGAACGACCCGCAAGCCCAGGCCTACTACTTCATGGGCAAGGACAACATCGTCTTCCACGCCCAGATCTGGCCGGCCGAACTGCTGGCCTACAACGGGCAGGGCCAGCGTGGCGGCGAGGCCGGCCGCTTCGGCACCCTCAACCTGCCGACCGAGGTCG
>DATGSB010000340.1:0-4127 GCA_035303045.1 Actinomycetaceae bacterium
CGCGCAGCCATCGAGCGTGACGCGGTTCCCGGCGCGCGCCTACGGCACCACGGTCGACCCCTTGGTGTTCCTCGCTCAGCTCGGCTTCGAGGTGCGAGCCCCCTCCGCATGCCTCGCCCGGAGAGGCGGGTGATCTTCTCCACCCCGGGGCCCGTCGCACTCGCGCACCGAGGTGGAGCAGCGGAGGCGCCGGAGAACTCGAGGGCGGCGATCGAACACACCCTAGAGCTCGGCTATCGGTATTTGGAAACCGACGTCCACCTCACCGCCGACGGCGTCGTCGTCCTCATGCACGACCCCGAGCTCGACCGCACCACCAACGGCTCGGGCTACGTGCGCGACCACACGTGGCAGCAGCTGCAACAGCTGCGCGACGGCTCGGGGGAACCACCCGTGCGGCTGCGCGACGTCCTCACAGACTTTCCCCAACTGCGGCTCAACATCGACCTCAAGGAGGACCGCGTTGTCGCCCCCGCGATGCGCGAGATCACCGCCGCCGGGGCATGGTCCCGGGTGTGTATCGCCTCGTTCTCCGATGCGCGGCTGCGCGTCGTGCGCGCCATGACCACCGGGCGTGTGGCAACGAGCCTCGGGCGCCGGGAGGCCTTTCGCCTCGTGCTTGCGTCGCGCTCGCCGCGCGGTGTGTGGCGCAGGCTGCGGCTGCCGGGCCCGGCGGCCGCCAGCACCCCGGGCGCCACGGCCCTGCAGGTGCCACCCAGCTACCGGGGCCGACCGGTGCTGACCGCCCGCCTGATCGAGCTGGCACACGCCCGCGGGCTGCACGTGCACGCATGGACGATCGACGATCCGACCCAGATGCACGAACTCCTCGACCTCGGGGTCGACGGCCTGGTCACCGACCGGCCCACCGTGCTGCGCCGGGTTCTGCAGGAGCGCGGCCAGTGGCATGCTGGCGACGATTGACACCCGCGGTCGCGCGGCGCCATGATGCGGCGCGACCACGGTTTCTCCGCGCTCGCGCCAGAGCTCGTGAACCGCGAAAATGATGCCCCTGGCACGCCGCGGGTGAAAGGGGAAGTTCCGTGGTCAATCGAAGCGATCCACGCAGCGTCCGAACGGTGACGCGCCTGCGCCGCGCCGCCGAAGAACTCGGAGCAACCAAGCCCCTCCACGCCATCAGCGTCACAGAGCTGTGCCGGGCCGCAGGGGTCCACCGCACGACCTTCTATGCCCACTACAACTCGGTGACCGAAGTGGTGGCCGACGCCCTCGGCGACCGGTTCGCCGAACTCGTCGCCACCCGCGACGCCCCGGGCACCGACGACCCGACGGCAATCGTGCAGCGCGCGGTCGAGCAACTGCGCGCCATGCTGCTGTGGGTGCGCGAGCACGATGCCGACTTCAAGGTGCTGCAGGTGGCCCCCGTCGTCGGGCACGGCGCCATCGCCCAGCGACTGGGGGAGTGGGTCAAGGGTGTCCACGACGACATGGCCGCGGGCGGAATCCAGCTGCCGGGCGACCGGGAGGTCATCGATACCGTCGTCACGTCTGCCCTGGCGGCGGGCATCGTCGCCTGGGCGGGGAGCAGTGCATCGGCCAAGGAGTTCCTCGACTCGATCGTCGCGGCGCTACCCGGCTGGTGGCAAGAACAGCGCCCCTGACAGGACTTGAACCTGTGGCCTTCTGCTCCGGAGGCAGACGCTCTATCCGCTGAGCTACAGGGGCATGACGAGCTGCGATGTTAGCAGGCCCCGGCAGCCAACCCCGCATCGGCGGCGCCCTTGGGGGCATGAGACTTCGCCCACGTTGCCCCGGATTCCACGGGACAGCCGAGGCCTGCTCGTCCTAACCTTGACGCCGCACGTGCGCAATCCCGCCACAGCTGCAACAGTGCCATGGTCAGGGACACCTCAGCGCGGCCCCATAGGCAGGAGAAAGACATGCGCGAGAATCGCCACAGCCACGATCCCGACCGTGGCGTCCCCGGCGACGAGCCCGAGGAGGCCGGGGCCGACGACGTTCTTGATACCTCCCCCTATGACTCCGTAGGGCCCCAGGACACCGCGGCGGCTGATCCCGCAACCGCCGACGGCACGCAGATTGACCCCGGCTACGACGCAGCCCCCACCCCAGGCAGTGCGGCGCTCTTCGGCGGCGGCGAGCCGCGCGAACACGACGAACCGTCCACGGACGACCGGCGACGTCGGCGTTGGCTGCTGCCCACCATCATCGTCGTCCTCGTCCTCGTGGCCGCCGGCGCCGCCGTCTACTTCTTCCTCCTCGACCGCGAGGATGCCGAGTCCGACGCCGAGCCGAGCCCGCTGAGCGAGACGACCGAGGCGACGGACCCGCCCACCGAGGACGACCCGGCCGAAGCCGGGGAGGACGCAGGTGAGGACGCGGGGGAGGGCGCCACCGCCGAGGAACCGGCCGAGGAGGAAACCGAGGAGGTCCCCGAGCAGCCCGGGGAACTGGAAAGCCAGCTGGAAGACTCGATCGATGCCGGCGAAACGACCTTCGAGGTCACCGACGACGGTTTCGTGGTCGACGACGACGCGATCGAGGAGGGGGCACTGGAGGCCTACGCCGCCACGTACGCCGCGGGCGACGTCGAGCTGGAATTCCTGGCCACCCGCTGGTCGGACAACGACCTGGCCGACGAGTACGCCGAGAGCCTGACCGAGGCCCTCGAGGGCGCGGACGAGGTCGAGACCGGCTCCACCTACATCGACGGCTCGGGCACCTATTGGGCCTTCGTGCTGGAGGAGGACCGCGCGGCGATCATCTGGACGACCGATCGGGGCCATGTTTTCCAGGTGGTCGGCGGGATCGACTACGTCGGACCGTTCTACTCCGGCTACCCCATCTAGCATTACGCTGGCCCGGTGACCCCAGCCGAACTCTCTGCTCTCATTCGCACGATCCTGCTCGATTCCGCCGAGGCGGGTGAGGTGACCCTGCGTCCCGAGCAGATCGGCGACGTCCGCATCGAACGCCCCCGCCAGCGTGAGCACGGCGACTGGGCGACGAACGTCGCCATGCAGCTGGCGAAGCCGGCCGGAACGAACCCGCGGGCCCTGGCGGAGATCATCGCGGGGCGGCTGCGCGATCACGCGGGGATCGCCGACGTCTCCGTCGCCGGCCCCGGATTTCTCAACATGCGCCTGGACGCCGGAGCCGCCGGGGAGCTGGCTCAGACGATCGTGACCCAGGGGCATGACTACGGGCGCAGCGCCGCTCACGCGGGCCTGCGCATCAATCTCGAGTTCGTCTCGGCCAATCCCACCGGCCCCATCCACATCGGCGGGGTCCGCTGGGCGGCGGTGGGCGACGCCCTTGCCCGCATCCTGGAGGCCGGCGGCGCGGAGGTGACGAGGGAGTACTACTTCAACGACCACGGCGCCCAGATCGACCGTTTTGCGCGCTCGCTGCTGGCCCGCGCACGCGGCGAGCAGGCACCCGAGGACGGCTACGGCGGCCAGTACATCGCCGACATCGCCGAGGCGGTGCTCGAGCAGGCGGCAGCAGCCGGGGAACCAGATCCGCGCGGCCTGCCCGATGAGGCGGCCCTCGAAGAATTTCGCAGCCGCGGTGTCGAGCTCATGTTCGCCGAGATCAGATCCTCACTACAGAACTTCGGCGTCGAGTTCGACGTCTACTTCCACGAGGACTCCCTGCACACCTCGGGCGCGGTGGAACGCGCCGTGGCGCACCTGCGCGAGGCCGGCCACATCTACGACGCCGAGGGCGCCACCTGGCTGCGCACCACCGATTTCGGTGACGACAAGGACCGCGTCGTCATCAAGTCCGACGGCTCAGCGGCCTACATCGCCGGCGACATCGCCTACTACCGCGACAAGCGCGACCGAGGTTTCGACCAGGCGATCATCATGCTCGGCGCCGACCACCACGGGTACGTCGCGCGCATGATGGCCGTGTGCGCCGCCTTCGGCGACACCCCCGGCGTCAACCTGCAGATCCTCATCGGTCAGCTCGTCAACCTCCTCAAGGGCGGCCAGCCGCTGCGGATGTCCAAGCGCGCGGGCACCGTCATCACGCTGGAGGACCTCGTCGACGCCGTGGGCGTTGACGCCGCGCGCTACGCGCTGTCGCGTTCGTCGTCCGACTCACCCCTGGACATCGACCTCGACCTGCTCGTCCAACAC
>DATGSB010000341.1:0-6960 GCA_035303045.1 Actinomycetaceae bacterium
CGAGACGAAGACCCGCCCGCTGCTCGGCAATCCGCCGATGGCCGCCGTCTGGGACTTGGCGAAGGCCCGGGGGAAGTTGACGTCCATCCCCATGACCTCGCCGGTGGAACGCATCTCGGGGCCGAGGATCGTGTCGACGACCGAGCCCTCGGATGTCGCGAAGCGCTTGAAGGGCAGCACGGCCTCCTTGACGGCCAGCGGCGCCGTCTGGTCGTCGCGGCGCGCATCGTGGCCGGGCAGGACGCCGTCCTCTCGCAGCCCCGCGATGGTGGCCCCCGTCATGATGAGCGCGGCCGCCTTGGCCAGCGGCACCCCGGTGGCCTTCGACACCAGCGGCACCGTGCGCGAGGCCCGCGGATTCGCTTCGATGACGTAGAGCACGTCGGACAGCAGCGCGAACTGAATGTTGATGAGGCCTCGGACGCCCACACCCGCCGCGATGGCCTCGGTGGACTTCGCAATCCGTTCGACCTCCCGGTTGGAGATCGTCACCGGGGGCATGACGCAGGCGGAGTCCCCTGAGTGGATCCCCGCTTCCTCGATGTGCTCCATGACGCCGCCGAGGAACAGCTCGTGGCCGTCGTAGAGGGCGTCGACGTCGATCTCGATCGCGTCATCGAGGAACCGGTCGATGAGCAGAGGGCCGTCGGCCTCCTCAAGGTTGCTTCGCTCGGCGTAGTCGGCCAGCTGCTCCGGGCCGTAGACGATCTCCATGCCGCGACCGCCGAGCACATAGGACGGGCGCACCAGCACGGGATAGCCAATGCTGTCGGCTACGGCAGCGGCCTGCTCCGCGTTCGTCGCCGTGCCGTAGGCGGGCGCGGGAAGTCCTGCGCGTGCCAGGACGCCGCCGAAGTGGCCGCGGTCCTCCGCCGAGTCGATGGATTCCGGGCTCGTGCCCAGGATGGGGACGCCGGCCGCGGCGAGGTCGCGGGCCAGGCTGAGCGGCGTCTGCCCGCCGAGCTGGACGAATACCCCGGCGACCGGGCCCGCCGCCCGCTCCGCGTCGTAGATCTCCAGGACATCTTCGAGGGTGAGCGGTTCGAAGTAGAGGCGGTCGGAGATGTCGTAGTCGGTGGAGACGGTCTCGGGGTTGCAGTTGACCATGATCGTCTCGTACTCACCGGTGAGCGCCATCGCGGCGTGCACGCAGGAGTAATCGAACTCGATGCCTTGGCCGATCCGGTTGGGGCCGGAGCCGAGAATGATGATCGCCTCGCGCTCCCGCGGCGCGATCTCGGTTTCTGCGTCGTAGGAGGAGTAGTAGTAGGGCATGGTGGCCGGTTCGGTGCCGGCGCAGGTGTCGACCGTCTTGAACACCGGGCGCAGCCCGTAGGCGTGGCGCACCTCGCGCACCGCGCTCGGCGCGAGACCGCGGATCTCCCCGATCTGGACGTCGGAGAAACCGTGGCGCTTGGCCCGGCGCAGCAGTTGCGGCGTCAGCGCATCGGCTGCGCGCAGGTCGTCGGCGACCTCGTTGAGGAGGGCGATCTGGTCGAGGAACCACGGGTCGATGCTCGTGGCGTCGTACAGGTCGTCGACGGTGGCGCCGCCGCGCAGCGCCTGCTGGACCTCCACAAGGCGGCCCTCGGTGGGGGTGGCGGCCTCCCGCAGCAGCGCCGCGACCTCGTGTTTGCTCGGTGCGTCACCACGCCAGTGGAAGCTTGCTTCGGCCTTGTCGATGGAACGCATGGCCTTCTGCAGCGCCTCGGTGAAGTTGCGGCCGAGCGCCATCGACTCCCCCACCGACTTCATCGTGGTCGTGAGCACCGGGTCCGCCGCGGGGAACTTCTCGAACGCGAAGCGCGGCACCTTGACCGCGACGTAGTCGAGTTCGGGGCTGCGGTTGGCGCTGCGCCCGGCCGTGAGGTCGTTCGGGATCTCCTCGAGGGTGTAGCCGATTGCCAGGCGCGCGGCGATCTTGGCGATCGGCACGCCCGTGGCCTTGGAGGCAAGCGCCGAGGATCGCGACACGCGCGGGTTCATCTCGATCACCACGACGCGTCCGGTGCCCGGGTGCACCGCGAACTGGATGTTGCAGCCGCCGGTGTCCACCCCGACCTCGCGGATGATCGCCGCGCCCAGGCGGCACAGTTCGTCGTATTCCGGCTGCGTGAGGGTGAGGGCCGGGGCGACGGTGATCGAGTCGCCGGTGTGCACCCCGCACGCGTCGACGTTCTCGATCGAGCACACGACCATGACCTCGTCGGCGGTGTCGCGGATGAGCTCGAGTTCGAACTCCTTCCACCCGAGGATGGACTCCTCCAACAGCACCTCGTTCGTCGGGGAGTAGTGGAGCCCGGCGCCCGCGATCCGATCGAGATCTGCGGCGTCGTATGCGACGCCCGATCCGAGGCCGCCCATGGTGAAGGAGGGCCGCACCACGATGGGGTAGCCGAGGTCGTCGGCGATGCGATGGGCTTCGGCGAGGCTGTGCGCGATGGCCGAGCGGGCCACCTCGGCTCCGCAGCGTTCGACGACATCCTTGAACTGGTCGCGGTCCTCGGCCGCGTGGATGGAGTTGATCCGGGTGCCGATGATCTCGACCCCGTACTCCGCGAGGACGCCGGCCTCATCGAGGGCGATGGCCGTGTTGAGCGCCACCTGCCCGCCGAGCGTCGGCAGCAGCGCGTCGGGCCGTTCCTTGGCGATGATCTGAGCGACGACCTCGGGGGTGATCGGTTCGACGTAGGTGGCGTCGGCCATCTCCGGGTCGGTCATGATCGTCGCCGGGTTGGAGTTGACGAGGATGACGCGCAGCCCCTCGTCCTTGAGTACGCGGCAGGCCTGGGTGCCGGAGTAGTCGAACTCGGCCGCCTGGCCGATGACGATGGGGCCGGATCCAATGACGAGGACCGAGCGGAGATCTGTGCGGCGCGGCATTAGGCGTCCTTCCGGGAGGTCGTGTGCTCGGTGAGTTCGGCGTGGGGGTCGAGGGGGATGTCTTGCCCGGAGAAGATGGCCGCCTGTTGCGGGCCACTGTCGTGCAGGTGGCGCACGAGCGCGCGGGTGTCGACCTCGCAGATGCCCACGACGCCGTCGGCGGCGAGGTCGGGCTCGAGTTCCCCGGTGGCCTGCCAGTTGGACGCGCGGCGGGGCGCTTCACGCGTGACGACCCCCGCGGCCCGCAGCGGCTCGTCAGCTTCGGTGTCGGTCGTCCCCGTGGCGCCGACGTGGGAGGTGGTGAAGACGACGATCTTGCCCTCGTGGTCGGCCTCGGCCAACACGGTGGCATGGCTCGCCAGCGCCGTGCTCACGGCGAGCGGGCCGAAGGCCCGTCCCGTGGCGCCGAGGTGGAGGCCTCGCAGCGTGAAGCCGTCCGCGAGCACGAGTACGGCGTCTTGTCGTTGAATGCTCACTTGGTCGTGGCTCCGTTCGCAGCAGTGGGGGTCATGGCCTGCCCGTCGAGGACTGTCGGTCGCCCGCGCAGGAAGGTCGCGACGACGCGGCCGGGCAGTGTGCGCCCGGCGAAGGGTGAGTTGTCGCTCAGGGTGGCGTGTTCGGCCGGGACGACGTCTCGCCGGGCCGCTGGGTCGATGAGGGTGAGGTTGGCGGGTTCCCCCACGGCCAGGGGACGGCCGTGATCGGTCACGCGCCCAATCTCAGCCGGCTTGGTCGACAGCACTCGGGCGACGTCGGCGAAGGTCATCAACCCAGGATCGACCATGGTGTCGATGATGACGGGCAGGGCGGTTTCCAGCCCGGTCATGCCGAACGCCGCCTGCTGCCACTCGCAGTCCTTGTCTTCTCGCGGGTGCGGGGCGTGGTCGGTGGCGACGATGTCGATCGTGCCGTCGGCCAGCGCCGCCCGCAGGGCGAGCACGTCCTCCTCGGTGCGCAGCGGCGGGTTGACCTTGTAGACGGGGTCGTAGCTGCGGGCGAGTTCCTCGGTGAGCAGGAGGTGGTGGGGAGTGACTTCCGCGGTGACGGCGATGCCTCGCGACTTCGCCCAACGCACGATCTCCACGGATCCCGCCGTGGAGAGGTGGCAGATGTGCACCCGCGAGCCGACGTGGTCGGCGAGCAGCACATCGCGGGCGATGATCGATTCCTCCGCGACGGCCGGCCACCCGGTGAGGCCGAGCTCGGCGGAGACGACGCCCTCGTTCATCTGGGCGCCCTCGGTGAGTCGCGGCTCCTGTGCGTGCTGGGCGACGACGCCGTCGAAGGCCTTGACGTACTCCAGCGCCCGGCGCATGAGTACCGGATCCCACACGCAGTGCCCGTCGTCGGAGAACACCCGTACCCGGGCTTCGGAGTTCGCCATCGCCCCCAGTTCGGCCAGGCGCGTGCCTTCGAGGCCCACCGTCACCGCGCCCACGGGGAAGACATCCGCCCACCCGGCCTCCCGCCCGATGCGCCACACCTGCTCCACTACGCCGGCGGTGTCTGCCACCGGCGAGGTGTTGGCCATGGCATGCACGGCGGTGAAGCCGCCGAGGGCGGCCGCGCGGGTGCCCGACGTGATCGTTTCCGCTTCCTCCTTGCCGGGCTCGCGCAGGTGGGTGTGCAGATCGACGAGGCCGGGCAGCACCACGAGGCCCTCGGCATCGACGACGCGCGCCTCGGCGCCGGCCTCGCGAGCCGCGTCCGCGCCAAGGGCTGCGATGCGCCCGTCGATGAGCAGGAGGTCGGTGCGCTCGGCGCCCAGCGGGGCGCCGCCGCGCAGCAGGTAGCGGGTCATGCAGATTCTCCTTCAACGCCGAGGCTGGTCGCGCCGGCGACGGGTGGGATGACTCGGGGGTTCGGCTCGGACTCATCGGCGGCGCGTGGCCCGGAGAGGAGGTGGTAGAGCACTGCCATGCGCACCGACACGCCGTTGCTCACCTGTTCGACGATGCGGGAGTGAGGGCCGTCGGCCGCCTGGGCGCTGATTTCCAGGCCCCGATTCATGGGGCCGGGGTGTAGCACGATCGCGCGCTCCCCCAGCCGGCCGACCCGTTCGGCGGTGAGCCCGTAGCTGCGTTGGTACTCCTGCGGCGAGGGGAAGAATCCTCCGGCCCCGCCGCTCATTCGCTCCTGCTGCACGCGCAGCATCATCACCGCATCCGGGGAGTCCTCGAGCGCGGCGTCGAGGTCGTAGCGAATCGTCGCGGGCCACGTGTGGGCCCCCACCGGGACGAGCGTGGGCGGGGAGACGAGCGTGATGCGGGCGCCCAGCGTGCTGAGGAGGTCGACGTTGGAGCGGGCCACCCGGGAGTGCAGGATGTCGCCGACGATGACGACGTGCAGCCCGGTGAGATTCTTCCCGTGGCTCGGGGTGGCCGGGTCCCCCGTGAGATGACGGCGCAGCGTGAAGGCGTCCAGCAGGGCCTGGGTCGGGTGTTGGTGGGTGCCATCGCCGGCGTTGATGACCGGAATATCGGTCCACCCGGCGCTTGCCAGCCGATGTGGCGCCCCCGAGGCGCTGTGGCGCACGACGACGGCGTCGGCCCCCATGGCCTGCAGGGTCAGCGCCGTGTCCTTGAGCGACTCCCCCTTGGACAGGCTCGAGCCCTTTGCCGAGAAGTTGATGACGTCGGCGGACAGTCGCTTGGCGGCCGCTTCGAACGAGATGCGGGTGCGGGTGGAGTCTTCGAAGAAGAGGTTGACGACGGTGAGGCCACGCAGGGTCGGCAGCTTCTTGATCTCCCGTCGCTGGGTGGCGGCGAGCTCTTCGGCAGTGTCCAGCAGCGCGATTGCCTGCGTCCGTGTGAGGTCGGCGGCCGACAGCAGGTGCCTCATGTGAGCACCACTTCGTCGGTGCCGTCGATCTCAGCGACGTTGACGTGGATTCGCTCGGTCCGGGAGGTGGGCATGTTCTTGCCGATGTAGTCGGCCCGGATCGGCAGTTCCCGGTGGCCGCGGTCGACCAGCACCGCGAGCTGAACCGCTCGGGGCCGCCCGACATCGGAGATGGCGTCGAGGGCTGCTCGCACGGTTCTCCCGGAGAACAGGACGTCGTCCACGAGGACGACGACCTTGTCGTCGATGCCGGCGGGAGGGATCCGCGTGGGTTCCAGCGTTCTTGTTCTCGTGCGGCGCAGGTCGTCGCGGTGCATCGTGATGTCGATGGTGCCGACGAGGGAATCGATCGTCTGGTGGGGTGCGGGCTCCCCGCCGCGTTGGGCGGCCAGGAGGAGGCGCTCGCCGAGGCGGCGCGCAAGGGGTGCGCCACGAGTGGGGATCCCCAGGAGGATGACGCCCTCGGCACCCTTGTTTCGTTCAAGGATCTCGTAGGCGATGCGGGTGAGTGCTCGCGAGACTTCGTCCCCGGTGAGCACGACCGTGCCTTGGGCAGAATTCATCGGCGTCTCCTTTCCCGCCTCACGGGACGGGGTTAAAGGAATATCTGTGGTGCCGAGTCGATGATAGCGCCGCCACAGCGCTGGGGAGGCGGCACCGTGGGCGGGCGCGCGCAGTGAGAGCAAAGTAACGCAGTGGCCGTGCTGGGGTGGCGGCGGGCGCGTATCGTCGAGGTGTGACACTCGCTCCACCGCCCGCACTCGCCCTGCGCGACAGTTTCGCAAGCGCGCTGCCCGAGCTTGCCCAGCCCTGGGAGGCCGCGCCCGCGCCGGATCCGCGCGTCGTCGTCGTCAACGCAGCCCTCGCGGCCGAGCTCGGTCTGCCGCCTTCCTGGCTCGACGGCGAGCAGGCCGCGAACTTCTTCACCGGAAACGACCTTCACGGGGGCGCGACGGCGGTCGCGCAGGCCTACGCGGGCCACCAGTTCGGCGTCTACGTTCCCCGCCTTGGTGACGGCCGGGCCCTGCTCCTCGGCGAGCTCCGGCACGCTGATGGCAGGTGGCGAGACATCCATCTCAAGGGCTCGGGCCCGACGCCGTTCTCGCGGGGCGGCGACGGCTTCGCCGCGGTGGGGCCGATGCTGCGGGAGTTCCTCATCAGCGAGGCCCTGCACCACCTGGGAATTCCGACGACGCGTTCGCTCGCGGTGGTGGGCACCGGGCGCACGATTCGGCG
>DATGSB010000342.1:0-2369 GCA_035303045.1 Actinomycetaceae bacterium
TCATCGGCACGCGTCTTGCGGCGGTGCCCTCGGCCTTGGCCGGCTTCGGTGCGTCGCTGCGCGAGGCCGCGGACCGCGGGCAGGCCCCTGCGATCCGCCAGGTGCGGGCCTGCATTCGGCAGGCCGAGGAGCTCGCCGCGCCCTGCAGCTTCTTCGACACCTTCACCGCCAGCGCCCGGCCCGCGGGCGCCTCCCCCGAACCGGCCCTGGCCGCCCGACTGGAGGAGGGCGCGGCCGGCGCGCGGCGCGCCTACGGCGAGTTTGCCCGGATGCTTCGGGAGCAACTCGCACCGCGCGCGGCGGAGAACGACGCCGTGGGGCGCGAGCGCTACGAGCTGTGGTCGCGCTACTTCCTCGGCGCGGCGGTAGACCTCGACGAAACGTATGAGTGGGGCCAACACGAGTTGGCCGAAATCATCGCCGAACAGGAACGCACCGCCGCGCGCCTCTACGGCCCCGGCGTCTCCGTGGCGGAAGCGATGGCGCGCCTCGACGCCGACCCCGAGCGTCAGCTCCACGGCACCGACGCCCTCCAGGCCTGGATGCAGCGCACCTCCGATGCGGCCGTGCAGGCGCTCGCGGGCAGCCACTTCGACATCCCGGGCCCGGTGCGGCGGCTGGAGTGCCGCATCGCGCCCACCCAGACGGGCGGGATCTACTACACCGGCCCGAGCGCGGACTTCTCCCGGCCCGGGCGCATGTGGTGGTCGGTCCCCGACGGGGTGACGACCTTCGGCACGTGGCGGGAGCTGACGACCGTGTACCACGAGGGCGTGCCGGGCCATCACCTGCAGATCGGGCAGACGGCCTATCGCTCGGAGGTGCTCAACACCTGGCGGCGCCTGGCGTGCTGGGTGAGCGGCCACGGGGAGGGGTGGGCGCTGTACGCCGAGCGGCTCATGGCTGATCTAGGTTTCCTTGACGACCCGGCCGACTATCTCGGCATGCTCGACGCCCAGCGACTGCGTGCCGCGCGGGTCGTGCTCGATATCGGCGTCCACCTCGGCAAACCCGCCCCTGAGCGGTGGGGCGGTGGCACGTGGGACGCGGGCAAGGCGTGGGAGTTCCTCATCGCGAACTCCACGATGGCCCGCGAGTTCCTGGCCTTCGAGCTCGACCGGTACCTCGGCTGGCCGGCCCAGGCGCCCTCCTACAAGGTGGGCCAGCGCCTGTGGGAGGAGATCCGCGACGGCGCGCGCCGCGAGGCCGGCGACTCCTTCGGCCTGCGGGGCTTCCACCAGCGAGCCCTCGATGTGGGGTCGGTCGGGCTGGACGTGCTGCGGGAGACCCTGCTACCGGCGCCCCGGGGTCGGTGAGGCCCCCCCGGGGCGCCGGTGCGGGATCAGCTCCGCGTGGCGCTCGTGCGTCGGCGCGCAGCCATCATCACGGCAAGCCCGAGGATGAGGGCGGCGGCGGCCGCTGCCGCGAAGCCTGCGACGTCAGCACCGCTGGCGGGCAGCTCACCCTCCGGGTCGCCCGGCGCCGGGTCCGTCGGCTCGGGTTCTACTGGGTCCGGTAGCAGGACGAAACCGAAGTCGAGGGTTGGGTCGCGCTCGCCGTCCTGAGTCAGCCCCGTCGAGGTCGCCACCCACGTCGAGGAATCCTCGGCGCGGTCGGCGTCGGGGTTCTCGATCGTGGGGGCGTAGGGTGCCAGCGCTTCGGCGGAGGCCTCACGGTCGATGCTCACCGTGTAGGACTCGCCCTCTGCGAGCACTGGGAGGCCGTCGAAGCTGTACCTGCCCTCACGATCGGTGACAGTCGGTTCGACGACGTTGCCGTAGACGTCGGTGACGGGCTCACCATTCGGCCCGGTGAGCACGAGGGTGACGCCGGGGATGCCGGGCTCACCTTCGTCCTGAATGCCGTCACCGTTGGTGTCGACCCACACGAAGTCACCCACCGACACCATCGGCTGAACGAACCCGAAGTCCAGCGTCGGGTCGCGATCGCCGTCCTCGGTTAGCCCGGTCGAGGTCGCCACCCAGGTCGAGGAATCTTCAGACCGGTCGGCATCAGGGTTTTCAATCGTCGGGATGTAGGGCTTCAGCGCCTCGGCGGAGGCATCCTGGTCGATCGTCACCGTGTAGGACTGGCCCTCCTCCAATGCCGGCAGGCCGTCGAAGGTGTAGAAGCCTTCACCGTCGGTGACCGTGGGCTCGACCGGATTGCCGTACACATCGGTGACGGGCTCGTCGTCCGGGCCGGTGAGCACGAGGGTGACGCCGGGGATGCCGGTGCCGTCCTCGTTCTGAATGCCATCGCGGTTGGTGTCAACCCACACGTAATCGCCCACCGACACCAACGGCTGGACGAAACCGAAGTCCAACGTGGGGTCGTGGTCGCCGTCCTCCGTCAACCGCAGAACCGAC
>DATGSB010000343.1:0-11354 GCA_035303045.1 Actinomycetaceae bacterium
GGGCTCTTCACCCTTCGACCGCACGACACGCCCTGGTACGGCGCACGCCTGGAAGGCGCCGAAGCCGCGATCGAGGCGCTCGAGCGCGCCCAACGCGTCGCCCACACCAGCCTGCCTCGACTCATCGAGGACGTCGCCCGGGCAGCTCACCAAACCGGGGTCACCGAGGCCACCACCGTGCAGGAGTGGCTCGACCAGCTGGCGATGCTGGACGGGGTGCGGGGGGCGTTGGACGTGTTTCTCCCGCAGATCTTCGAGCGCTCCGCCAGCGACATGGTTGTGGCGACCGCGAGCCGGGCCTGGCGCAAGGAGCAGGGGCACACGATGCCCGGTCGCACGCGCCGTCGTCTCCGCCGCCAAGCGAAGGACATGCTGCGGCCCGGTCGGCCCGTCGGCGACCTCCACGCCGAGCTGCTGCGCGTCCAGGAACAGCGCGAGATCTGGCGCCGGCACTGCTCTGCGGGGGGCTGGCCCAGGCTTCCCGAAGGGCTGTCGCAGCTGCAGCGGGAGGCCCGCGCCGTCAGCGCCGACCTGCGCGCGCTGCAAGGCGTCATCGGTGCGGCAGCCGGCAACTCCGACCTGTTCACCATGCCGCTGGCCGAGCTCGCCGAGTTCATGACGAAGCTGAGCGAAGACACCGAAGCGCTGCGCCTCATGCCGCAACGCTCCGCCCTCGACTCCCAGCTCACGGCGCTGGGGCTGGGCGAGTTCACCGCCGACCTCGCGCGCCGCCGCGTCGCCACCGAGCTGGCGGCCAGCGAGTTCGACCTCGCCTGGTGGAGTTCACTCCTCAAGGAGGTCCTGCACACCGACCAGGTGCTCGCCCGCTACGACGGGCCGGCGCTGGAACGGCTCATCGCGCGGTTCCGCGAACTCGATACCGCCCAAACCGGCACGCTGACCGCGCCGGCGCGCCGGGCTGCGGCCCGCCACGTGTCCGCCGTCATCGACTCCCACCGGGAGGAGGCCGAGCAGCTACGCCAAGAGCTGCAACGCCCCGGCGACATCCGCCAGTCCGTCGCGCGTCACCCCCACATCGTCGGGCGGCTGCGGCCCGTGTGGGTCGTGCCCCCCGTCCTCGTCCCGCAGCTGCTGCCCCCCGGCGATCGGATCGACCTGCTCATCCTGGACGGCGCCCACCACGTGCCCGTCGCGCACATCGTTGGCGCGCTGGCCCGCGCCACCCAGGTCGTCGTCCTCGGGGACACCCGCCGGGGTGGGGAGGGGGCTCTCGGCGCGCTCGCCGACCTGCTCCCGACGATCACCCTGGCCACCGATCGGCTGCCGCGGGAGGAATCGGTCGCCGCCTTCCTCACGACGCAGGGCTACGACGACGTCATCACCCCGCTGGCCGTGCCCCCCGGCGACCCGGGGGTGCGATTGGAGCTTGTCGACGGCAGCGGGATGGCGGCCCCCGGGGCGAACGCGGTGGAGAGCGTGACGGCCGAGGTCGAACGCATCGTCGACCTCGTCATCGACCACGCGCTCAGCCACCCCGAGCAGAGCCTCGCCGTCGTGGCCCTCAACGCCCGGCACGCCGACCGGCTGCGTGAGGCGATCATCGCCGAGGTCGCCAACAGCGCCGCCGTCGCCGAGTTCTTCGACGCCGCGGCGCCCGAGCCGTTCGTCGTCACCGACCCGAGCGGGGCCACCGGGCTGCGCCGCGACGCGATCATCCTCGGGGTGGGCTTCGCCAAGACGCCCCATGGCCGCGTGCTGCACAACTTCGGCGCCATCTCCGGCCCGCAGGGCCGGGCCTGCCTCATCGACGCCCTCGAGGCCGTCCGCGAGAAGCTCACGGTGGTCAGCTCCATCGGCCCCGGAGAGATCGACCCCACCCGGTCCCGGCACGACGGACCCCGGCTCCTCGGTGAGCTCATCGACTTCGCCGCCCGCCAAGGCGAGACGCCACCCGCTGTCGAGGCCAGCCCCGGCCCACTGTTCCTCGACCTCGCCGAGCGCCTGTGGCTACTCGGGCTCACCGTCGTCCCGCACTACGGCATGCCCGGCGGCCGGCGCGTCCCGCTGGCGCTCGGGCACCCCGATCTCCCCGGCGAACTGCTCCTCGCCGTCGTCACCGACGACGACCGCTACGTCGCCGAGGCGAGCCTGCGGCGGCGGGAACGCCACTGGCGCCAGCGCCTCGAAGGCGCCGGGTGGCACGTGCACACCGTGTTCTCCACGGCACTGTTCCTCGATCCGCAACGCGAAGCCGACAACATCCTCAACGTCGTCTTGGACATCCTGGCCGCCAGGCAACGGGGCCCCCATGAGGCGCGCCATGCCTGAGGCGCCGACGCCGAGCGGCCACCCGGCAGCCCGGCGCCGCAAGCCACGCCGCGTCACCCGCGCCGTCACGAGCCTGGGTCCCACGACCGAAGGAATGACACGGCTCCCGGCCCCCACCGCGCCGGCAGCCTCCCCGCAGACACCTGCCACACCCACGACGGCCGAGCACCCTCGGTCGGACGACGCGCCGCCCCGGCCGCAAGCCGGGCACCCCGCAAGCAACGAGCCGGTGCTTCCGTCGCGCGCGGGCGCTGATGCGGATGCGCGCGACGACGACAACAACGAGGACCGCCTGATGCGGGACAAGCCGCCCCATTGGGGCTAGTCTTCAGCCGTCGAACAGGACAGGGAGCACCATGCTGCAGGGATTCAAGGAATTCATCGCTCGAGGCAACGTCGTCGACCTCGCCGTCGCCGTCGTCATCGGCGCCGCCTTCTCAGCGGTCGTCGACGTGGTGGTGTCGAGCATCATCACCCCCATCCTCAACGTCTTCGGGGGAGCGACTGCCCGGGGCTTCGGATTCCATCTCATCTCGGGCAACGCCGGCACCTACGTTGACCTGGCGGCGATCATCAACGCGTTGATCGTCTTCTTCCTCACGGCGCTCGTCGTCTACTTCGTGTTCGTCCTCCCGATGAACAAGTACAACGAGCGCCGGCAGCGCCGAGGGCCGCAGGCACCCGAGGAGGTCGCCGAAGACATCGCCCTGCTGCGCGAGATCCGCGACCTGCTCCAAGCCCAGCGACGCTAGGGCGCCCCGCCAGCCTCAGCTCCGCAGCATCACCCGCAGCGGAGCCCAGGCGCTGGCCGCGATGACGTCGGTGGCCGTGTCGGGCGCGACGGCGACGACGAGCAGCGCCGAGTCCGCCTCCGGCGCGCCGAGAATCCCGCCCCCGCCACGCGCCACGTGCGCGAGCACGTCGACGTCGCGGGCTACGACGCGCGCGGTGGCCGTGATCCCCGCGGCGTCAGTCGTAATGGCCACGAGATCGACCCGGTCCCCCGGCCGTAAGAGGGCGGCGACGGCGGCGTCGACGATCGGCACGATGACCACCGCGGACCCGGGGGCAGCGCTCCCGGCGAGGCCGGCGCCCACCGTGTGACTCCTCGTCACGGGCAGGTCGGGGGCCACGCCCACGGCGAGTCGCCGCCCGAGGAGTTCCTGCGGGTCGGCCAGCAGCCCCGCGGAATGCGCGGCGAGGGGCCAGGTCGCGATCCGCAGATCCCCCGGGCCCAGCTGCGCACCGGCGGCCAACTGGCGCGAGGCAACGACCACCGGCAACGTCGGCGCATCCGGCGGTCGCAGCTCGCCGACGAGCCGATGGCCCACCGCGGCCACCACCACGATGAGGAGAACGCGACGCCAGCGCCACAGCTGGCGCCGCAACCGCACAGGCCACCGCCGCGAGGGCGGCTGCGGGCTCATGGCCCGCGGCGATGGCGACGACATATCGGCCAGTGTGGGGCCGGCGCAGTGTTCATTCCCGCCCGCATCCGGGGTCGCTGTGGACGGCGAGGGGCCGCAGTGCGCGTGTGAAAAGATCGCTAGGCTGCCAAGCGTGTCCGCAATGAGCTTTGGTCAGCGGCTGACCGCCGCTATCGCCGCGGTGATCGTCGTCGTCCTCGTCGCCGCCGGGGCACTCAGTGCCGTGCTGTTGCGCCGCCCCCTGCCCGACCACGGCGGTACCGTCACGCTCAACGTGCTCGACGGCAGGGTGGAGATCCTCCGCGACGAACGCGGGGTGCCCCACATCTACGCCGACACCGACGCCGACATCTTCCGCGCCCAGGGCTACGTCCACGCCCAGGACCGCTTCTTCGAGATGGACTACCGCCGCCATCTCACGGCCGGTCGGCTCGCCGAGCTCGTCGGGGAGGACGAGGACGCGATCGCCGCCGACCGCGTCATCCGAACCTTCGGGTGGCGCCGCGTCGCCGAGCAGGAATGGGACCTGCTCAGCCCCGAGAGCCAAGCGTTTTACACGGCCTACGCCGAGGGCGTCAACGCCTACCTCACCGACCGGGAGGCCAGTCAACTCGGCGTCGAATACACCGTGCTCGGGCTCGTCACCGATCTACGGGAGATCGAGGAATGGAGCCCCATCGACTCCCTCGTATGGCTCAAGGCCATGGCGTGGGACCTGGCGGCGAACTACGAGGCGGAGCTCGGTCGCGCCGCGGCCCTGCGGCCGCTGCAATCCGACCCCGAGCGCGTCGCCGAGCTCTACCCGCCGTACCCCGCCGAGCTCAACGCCCCGATCGTGCCAGGCGAGGTGACCGAGGCTGCCGCCGTGTCGCAGGTGGCCGACGGCGAGGGGGCAGCCGCGCAGGCCGCCGACGCCATCGATAGCGCCCTCGCTGCCGTGCAGGCCGCGCCGGTGTTCATCGGCGAAGGGGACGGCGTGGGATCCAACTCCTTCGTCATTTCCGGGGAGCACACCGCCAGCGGCGCACCACTGCTGGCCAACGACCCCCACCTCGCCATCTCCGCGCCCGGCATCTGGTACCAGGTCGGGCTGCATTGCCGGGAACTCAGCTCCCGGTGCACCTTCGACGTCACGGGCTTCTCCTTCGCGGGCATGCCCGGGGTCATCATCGGTCACAACCCGGAGCTGGCGTGGGGGCTGACGAACCTCGGGGCCGACGTCATCGACTTCTTCCTCGCGCGCGTGTACGACGACGGCACCTACCTGCGCGAGGGGGAACGCATCCCGCTCAAGCGGCGCTCGGAAACGATCATCGTCAACGGCGGCGCCGACGTGGCGCTCACCGTCGCGGCCACCGAACACGGCCCCATCGTCTCCGGGGTGCTGCCGGCGGTCTCCGCCGCCAACAACACTCCGCTGGCAGACGATGGGCCGTCATCGGGTGCGGGCGGCTATGCCGTTGCGATGTCGTGGACGGCGCTGCAGCCCGGCCGCACCGGCGACGCCGTCTTCGCGCTCAACCGCGCGACTGACGCCGAGTCGGTGGCGGCGGCCGCGGAGCTGTTCGAGGTGCCGGCCCAAAACATTGTCTTTGCCACCGCCGAGGGCGACATCGGCTACCAGGCCCCGGGGAAGATTCCCATCCGCGGCGAGGTCTCCGACACCGAGGTTCCCGCCGATGGCAGCTGGCCGCGCCCCGGCTGGGATGCGCGGTACGACTGGCAAGGCTTCGTGCCCGCGGATGACATGCCTCGCGATCTCAACCCCGAGCGCGGTTACATCGTCACCGCCAACCAGGCTGTGCAGCCACCGGGGGAGTCGCCCTTCCTCAGCAACGATTTCGATTACGGCTACCGCGCCGAGCGGATTCGCCAGCAGATCACCACCGCGATCGAACGAGGCGACGTCATCGACGAGGCGTGGGCCAACGAGGTGATGATCGACAACCACAATCCGCTTGCCGCTGAGCTGGTGCCGGCCCTGCTGCGCGTTGACGTCGAGGACGCCTTCGTCGCCGAGGCCGTCGAACTGTTCGAGGGCTGGCGGGACGAGGGGTACCCGCAGGACGGCGATTCGGCGGCCGCCGCCTACTTCGCCGCCGTCTGGGCCCAGCTGCTCGACCTCACCTTCAACGACGAATTGCCGGCCTCGATCGCCCCCGACGGCGGCAGCCGATGGTTGGCCGTCGTCTCCGGGCTGCTGGAGGACCCGCACTCGACGTGGTGGGACGACCGCACCACCGTCAACCTCGTGGAGTCGCGCGACGAGATTCTGCTGCGCTCACTCGTGCAGGCGCGCAAGGAACTGACCAACCGCCTCGGCAAGGATCCGACGTCGTGGCAGTGGGCCAACCTCCACGTGGCCGCACCCACGCACGCGGTGCTCGGGGCCCAGGTGGAGCCCATCCAGTGGGTCGTCAACCCCACGCCGATCGGGGTGGGCGGGGGGTCGTCGATCGTCAACGCCACGGCCTGGAACGCCCAGGTCGATGAGGACGGCGTGACCGACTATTCCGTGACCGCGGTGCCCTCGATGCGCATGGCGATCGACATGGGCAACCGTGACGGGGCCCAATGGGTGAGTCTGACGGGGAACTCCGGCCATCCGGCCTCACGCCATTACGACGACCAGTTCGAGGCCTGGGCGGCCGGTGAGACCTTCCCGTGGCCGTCAAGCCGAAGCGCGGTGGTCGACGCCGCCGTCGACATCCTCACGTTGGAGCCCTAGCCGGAACCTTGCTCGGTGGAACGCCGGGCCTCGGTCTGAAACGGTGAGCCCTCAAGCAGGAACCACCGCTCCTCGGTGATGACGGCGTCGACGAGCACGTCGTGCTCGGCGCGCGGCAAACGCACGTCGGCGAGTAATTCCGCTTCGTGGACCATCGCGAATACGGGCACGTCGGCCCCGCGGTGCAGCAGCGCGCGGTCGTACCAGCCACCGCCCTGCCCCAGTCGCGTCCCCTCGGCGTCCACCGCCAAGGCCGGGGCGATGATCGCCTCGGCCCGACCGATCTCGGTGGGATCGAGGACGGGCCCGGCCGGCTCGGGTGGGCGGCCCGGGGCACGCACCTGCAGCTCCTCGGTGCCGTGGAACTCACCCCACGAGCGTTCCAGCCCAGGGCCGAGCATCGGCAGCAACACTCGGATCCCGGCCTCCCGCATCGCCTCGAGCAGCTTCCCGCTGCCGGGCTCGGCGCCGGTGGAGACGTAGCAGGCGACGCAGTCGGCGTCGCCGATCGCCTCCAGGCCGTGGCGCGCGAAGTTCTCCGCCGCCTGCTCCCTCGCCTTGGCGGAGCGGGCCTGGCGGTGTGCACGAATCGCTGCGCGCAGCTCCTGTTTGGCGTCGAGAGTTTCCAGACCAGCGGTCGGGGGCAATTGAAGCGGCCGAGACATGTCTCTAGCATCCCAGGTGCGCTGCCGGGATGCGACCAGATCGGTAACCTGAACGTTATGACTACCTCACCCGGGCCGCGCGCCCGTAAGGCCGTAATTCCGGTGGCCGGCCTGGGCACTCGCTTCGCGCCGGCGACGAAGGCGGTACCGAAGGAGATGCTGCCCGTCGTCGACAAGCCGGCCATCGAGTACGTCGTCGCCGAGGCCGCCGTCACCGGCCTGCGTGACGTCCTGTTGGTGACGGCCCGGGGCAAGGGCGCCATCGAGGACCACTTCGACCGCAACCCCGAACTCGAAGATGCCCTCGCGGCCAAGGGAGACGACGAGCGGCTCCGTGCCGTGCAACATCCCACCGGGCTTGCCGACATCCACTTCGTACGGCAAGGCGAGGCCAAGGGACTGGGCCATGCCGTGCTGTGCGGGCGCGATCACGTCGGCGACGAGCCGTTCGCCGTGCTGCTGGGAGATGACCTCATCGACGAACGTGACACGCTCCTCGAGCACATGGTCACCGTTCAGGCGGAACTCGGCGGCTCCGTCGTCGCCCTGCTGGAGGTCGAGCCTTCCCAGATCTCCATGTACGGCGCGGCCGCCGTCGAGGAACTCGGCGCCGTGGCCGGCCTCCCCGCGGGCGACGTCGTCACGATCACCGAACTCGTGGAGAAACCCCCGGTGGCAGAAGCCCCCTCGAACCTCGCGATCATCGGCCGGTACGTGCTGCACCCGGCCGTCTTCGACATCCTCGAGCGCACCGGTCCCGGTCGGGGCGGGGAAATTCAGCTCACCGACGCCCTTGCCGAACTCGCCACGATGCCGCCGGCGGAGGGTGGCGGCGTCTACGGCGTGGTGTTCCGCGGCCGCCGATACGACACCGGAGACAAACTCGACTACCTCAAGGCCATCGTGCAGCTCGCGGTCGATCGGGAAGATCTCGGCGAGGACTTCTCCGAGTGGCTGCACGCCTTCACCGCCGGCCGCCGCGTGGAGCTGAGCTCCGACGTTGGGGGCGGTCGCGCTCGATGAGACGCGTGCAGCAGCACCTGGCTGAGTGTCTGGCTGCCGTAGGTCCCCAGCGTCCGCTGGAAGTGGTGCTGGCTGACGCCGCGGGCTGCGTGCTTGCCCAAGACGTCACGGCGAGCGGGGACCTGCCGGCGCTGGATCTGGCTGACCGCGACGGGTACGCCCTGCATTCCGCCGACATCGCCGCGGCACACCCCGAGGCGCCGGCGACCGTGCCGGTGCTGGAGGAGGTGCGCGCGGGGAGTCCCGAGCGGTTCCGCCTGCCCGGCGGGCAGGCCGTGAAGATCTCCTCGGGCGCGCCCTTGCCGATCGGGGCCGACACGGTCGTGCCCCTGGCATCCACCGACCGCGGCGGGGTTCGGGTGCGCGTGCATGCGGCGAGCGCAGCCGGGGAGAACGTGCGTCGCCAGGGGGAGGACGTGCGGGCGGGGGAGACCGTCCTGCCCGCGGGCCAACGCATCGGCGCGCGCCAGATGGCGCTGCTCGCCGCGTTGGGCCGCGGCCGGGTGACCGTCCACCCCCGCCCCCGCATCGTCGTCATCTCGGTGGGGAACGAACTGGTCGATCCGAGCGCCCGCGCCCGGCCCGGCCAGATCCACGACGCCAACGGGCACGGCTTGGCGACCGCGATCGACGACGCGGGCGGGGTGACCTACCGCGTCGCCGCGGTGCCCGACGAGCAGAGCGCGCTGCGGGAGACGATCGAGGACCAGCTTGTGCGGGCCGACCTCATCATCACCACCGGCGGGTTGAGTGACGGCGGCGGAGACACGGTCAAGGACGTCTTGGCCCCGCTCGGCACGGTGCGCTTCGACAACCTCGCCATGGCTCCCGGCGGAGCGTTCGGGCTCGGCGTCGTCGGGGAGGGGACGCCGATCATGGCGTTGCCCGGCCACCCGGTGATCGCCCAGATCGCCTTTGAGGCGTTCGTGCGCCCGGCCGTGCTGTCGATGTCGGGCTACCCGCGGCTGTACCGCGACACCGTGACCGCGGCGGTGAGCCGCGGCTGGTACTCCCCGCCGGGACGCCGTGAGTTCGTTCCCGTGCGGCTCACCGGCGCACCGGGGCGGGGGTACCTGGCGACGCCGGAGGCCGAGCCGGGGAGCCTGCGGCTGTCGGCCCTGGCCGCGAGCAACGCCTTGGCCATCGTGCCGGAGGACACCACGCAGGTGGCCGCGGGCGACGAGTTCACCTGCATGATCATCGAGGACGATCCCCAGCGCTGAGACACGCCGCCGGTGGTGCGCACCGTGGTGGCGCCTTCGGCCTAGCGTCGTGGTGTGGAAGTACAGGGGTGGGTCGTCGTCGCACTCGCCCTTGTGGTCCTCGGCTATCTCATGCCCCACCTGGTACGAAGCCGGGAGCAGTTGGCCCATTCCCGCGTGGACGACCGGTTCTCCGACTCGCTGCGCGTTGTCGCCACCGCGGGGCAGCCCCGAGCGGCCGAGAGCAGGCAGTCGCCGTCCGAAGAGGCACGGCCCTACCTGCACCAACCGCGACGAAGAACGGAGGCACCCGCCGTGGAGCGCCCCATGACCCGTGCAGCACAGGCCGCCATGGAGGCCAGGCAGGCCGCCGCCGACCGGGCGGCGCGTGCCGCCCGCATCAGTCGCCGCCGTGCCGCGGCACGCCGCCGCCTCATCCTTGCCACGACACTGCTCGCCATGAGCATCGCAGCCTGGCTCGGCGCGACGCTCGCCGCCGTGCCCATCGTGATTGCCGTGGTGCCCACGCTGCTGCTGGCAGCCGTGCTCGTCGCCGGGCGGCGCGCCGCCATCGCAGCCGCCCGCAATACCGCCGCGGACCGGGCGGCCATGGCGGCACTGGAGATATCGGCACCGCGACTCGAGGCGCCCGCGGCGGCTCCTGCCGCGCCGACGACCACCAGCGAGGAGCCGGCCGCCTCGGTTGCCGAGGACGCCGAAACCGCCGGCGACGAGCCAGTGGACGCCGGCGCCGAAGAGGCGGCCGGCTCACACCTGGCCACGTGGACCCCGCAGCCCGTGCCGCAGCCGACCTACCAGCTCAAGGCTCCCGCGCCGCGGCGCACCGTCGTCGTGCCGAGCGGCATGACGGCCCACGGTGCCCTCGTCGAGGAACCCGCCAGCCGGGTGTCGGACGCTTCCGAGAGTGCCGCAGCTGAGCACGCCGTAGCCGATCGCGCCGCCGCTGAGCCCACGGATGTTGCGGACAACGCAGCCGCCGCGGCGCATTCCGCCGGCCCAGCCGCGGTTGCTCCAGCGGCGCCGAAGCCACGCGACCGCGACGCTGATCGACTGGAGGAGCGCGCCCTGGAGAGCTCGCCCTACGGGCCGGCCGCCGCGGCGCCGGCAGCGAGTGACCGCAGCGCCAAGCCGGTAGCCGCGGAGCCGGGTGCGGATATTGACGTCGACGCCGTCCTCGCCCGCCGCCGCGCCGTAGGGGCCTGACGGCCACCACGCAATAGCCAGGCGTACCCACGCTTGGGCGGCCCGTCGGAGCTGTTGCGGGATTTCTGGCCCGACTCCCCGAGTGCTAAACTCGCACCTGCTCTCCAGGGGCTATGGCGCAGTTGGTAGCGCGTCTCGTTCGCAACGAGAAGGTCGGGGGTTCGAATCCCCCTAGCTCCACCACTGGAAGGCCGCTGGTCCTGCACTACTGCAGGTCAGCGGCCTTCCTCGTTCCCGGGACTCCTCACCGACGAGGACGGAGACCCTGTGATTCCACGCGAGATTCCACGCGAAGCCCGCCTACGGCTGCCCACGAGTGCCCACGTCCGAGCACTGCACGCGGTGATGGGCTCGCACCTCACGGACATGAGCGAGCACACCGATACCCCCCTGGATCGCACGCCGCTGTGGACCATGGACGACCTGTGCGCCAAGCTGCGCGTCGCCAAGAGCACAGTCCACACCTGGCGCAAGCGCGGGACCGCCCCCAGGGCATACCGCATCGGTCGCCACCTGTACTTCGAGGACTCCGACGTACGGGCATGGCTGGCTGCGCACGACGCGGACGCCGTCGATGGCAGCGACGACTCCGAAACGGGCTGGTGATCGCCGTGGCCCACCAGAAGCTGAAGCCAGGGGAGCACGGCGAGATCTTCATAACGACGCACAAGAGCGGAAGCCGACAGCCACGCGTGCAAATCCGACTGCTCGACGGTACCGCGAGCGAGATATCCCGAAGCCGCAAGACTGCCCAGGAGGCGCGCCTGGCGGTCCAATCCGAGATCGACGTCCTGCT
>DATGSB010000344.1:0-3523 GCA_035303045.1 Actinomycetaceae bacterium
GAGCGCGGAGACGCCAAGTCGATCAAGGCGGCGGAAGATGCCCTCGAAGCGCGCCGGACGTGGCTGCGGGGGATCACGGACTCCGTCTAGCGCCGGATCCCGCCCCCCTGTCCCCAGGGCCGCGTCCGTCCACAGCCACGTCGTCCCCGACGCGGCCGGTAACGGGCTCGGCCACCGTGAGGGGATGAGGAACCAACCTTCGCCAGATCGTGCCGTGATCGGGGATCGCGACGCGTTGGCCTGGCTCGCACCCGACGTCCTCGCTCCCGCCCGCTGGCTCACCGCCACTGCGCTGACGTCGAGTGAGCTACGCAGTAGCGCGGCGGCGGTGTACGAGGGCCTGCTGCACGAGGTCGCCCCGGGCACGTGGGCGCCGTGGGATCTGCTTCGTACGCCGAGGCAGCGGGCCGAGAGCCTCGCTCCCCTGCTGCCGGCACAGGCCGTCGTCATCCGCGCGTCGGCGGCCTGGGTGCATGCCGGCGCCATCCCGCCGCGCCAGGTGACCGTGGCCCTACCCCGCGGAGGCGGCACGCCGCGCCGCCACGTCGTCACCCACGTCGCTCGGCTCCCGCCCGAGGCCACGGCGACGATCGGTGGGATTGCGGTGACGACACCCCTCCGTACGGCGTGCGACCTGTTGCGGTTTGCCCCCGAGGACGTCGCATTCGCTCGTCTTCGCGCTCTCCTACGCGCGGGACTGCCCGTTGACGACGTCGAGGTGGAAGTCCACCGGATGGGCGGGCTCCCCGGTGCTCGCCGGGCCGCGCGCCTCCTCGCCTCCGCGGAAGGACAACAGGTAGTGGCGAGGTCAGGCGCCTGACCTGACGGGGGCGTCGGTATCCTCGGCGGTCGACGCCGAGCGCTGGCCACCGCGGGCGCCGGTGATGCGGTAGACGTCGAAGACGCCATCGATGCGGCGCACGGCCGCCAGCACGTGCCCCAGATGCGACGGCTCCGCCATCTCGAAAACGAACTTCGACATCGCCACGCGGTCGCGGGTGGTCGACAGCGAGGCCGACAGGATATTGACGTGGTTCTCCGACAACACGCGGGTGACATCGGAGAGCAGGCCGGCCCGATCGAGCGCCTCAACCTGCACCTGCACGAGGAACGTCGAACTCGAATGGGGCGCCCACTCCACGTCGACGATGCGCTCGGGCTCCTTGCGCATGGCCTCGAAGTTCGCGCAGTCGGAGCGGTGCACCGATACCCCGGATCCGCGAGTGACGAAGCCGGAGATCGGGTCCCCCGGCACCGGCGTGCAGCAGCGCGCCAGTTTTACCCACACGTCCCCCTCGGGCATCCCGCTGACGACGACGCCGGGATCGCCTTGCCTGGTGCGGCTCGTTTGCCCGGGCATCGTCGCCTCGGCGAGGTCCTCTTCCGCGCCGGACTCCCCGCCCATCGACTCCACGAGCCGGTGGACGACGTTACTTGCGGAGACGTGACCTTCACCCACGGCGGCGTACAGCTCCGAGACGTCGGCGTAGTTCATGTCGGTGGCGACCGCCGTCAGCGAGTCGTGGGACATCAACCTCTGAATGGGCAGGTTCTGCTTGCGCATCGCACGCGCGATGCGATTCTTGCCCGACTCAATGGCCTCTTCACGCCGCTCCTTGGTGAACCAGGACCGGATCTTGTTGCGCGCCCGGGGGCTGGTGACGAAGTTGAGCCAGTCGCGGCTGGGGCCGGCCGTCTCGGACTTCGAGGTGAAGATCTCCACCGTGTCGCCGTTGTCGAGCTGCGACTCAAGCGGCACGAGCCGCCCGTTGACTCGCGCCCCGACGGTGCGCTGGCCGACTTCGGTGTGGACGGCGTAGGCGAAGTCGACCGGGGTGGCGCCGGGTGGGAGCGAGATGACGTCGCCCTTGGGGGTGAACACGTACACCTGGGCGCCAGAAATCTCGAACCGCAGCGAGTCGAGGAACTCGCCCGGATCGGCCGTCTCTCGCTGCCAGTCGACGAGCTGCCGCAGCCACGTCATGTCCGACGTGTCGGGGGGCCCGGTCTTGCCGACGCCGGTGTCCTTGTACTTCCAGTGGGCCGCCACGCCGTACTCGGCACGGCGGTGCATCTCGTGCGTGCGGATCTGGATCTCCACCGGCTTGCCGCCGGGCCCCACCACCGTCGTGTGCAGCGATTGGTAGAGATTGAACTTCGGCATCGCGATGTAGTCCTTGAACCGCCCCGTCAGCGGGTTCCACCGGGCGTGCATCGTGCCGAGGACGGCGTAACAGTCCTTGATGGAATCGACGAGCACCCGCACGGCGACCAGGTCGAAGATGTCGTCGAAGTCGCGGCCACGCACAATCATCTTCTGGTAGATCGAGTAGTAGTGCTTGGGACGGCCGGTGACGATCGCCTTGATCTTGTGGCTGCGCAAGTCCGCTTCGATCTGCTTACGGACCGTGGCCAGGTACTCTTCCCGCGCGGGTGCGCGTTCGGAGACCAGGTGCACGATCTCGCTATAGACCTTGGGATACAGCGTCGCGAAGGAAAGGTCCTCCAGCTCCCACTTGATCGTGTTCATCCCGAGCCGGTGGGCGAGCGGCGCATAGATCTCCAGCGTCTCGCGCGCCTTGCGCTCGGCGGACTGCTTCGACACGTAGCGCCAGGTTCTGGCGTTATGAAGGCGGTCGGCGAGTTTGATCACCAGCACGCGGATGTCGCGGGCCATTGCCACGACCATCTTGCGAACGGTCTCGGCTTCCGCCGCTTCGCCGTAGGTGACGCGGTCGAGTTTGGTAACCCCGTCGACGAGGTTCGCGATCTCCTCGCCGAACTCCTCACGCAGCGCCTTGAGCGAGTAGTCGGTGTCCTCGACCGTGTCGTGCAGCAGCGCGGCCGCGAGGGTCGAGGTGGTCATGCCGAGCTCGGCGAGGATCGTCGTCACCGCGATCGGGTGCGTGATGTAGGGCGCACCGCTGCGCCGCACCTGGCCGCGGTGGGCCTTCTCCGCGCGCCGGTAGGCCTGCTCGATGAGGGTGGTGTCGGCGCGCGGGTGGTTCGAGCGCAGCGCGTGGAGGATGGGCTCGATCGCTGCGGGCGATCCCTGCCCGCGGCCGCCGAAGCGCACGAGCCGGGATCGCACGCGAGAGCCGGGGATCACCGATTCGCTGGTGACCCCGGGGTTCCGTGCCGCATCTTCCGCCATCTCCTCATGATACGGCGATGTGCTCGCCCCGCCGCATGCGAGTGGGCGGGCGACGGTCAGTACCGCAGCATCGTCTCGACGTCGTACCCCGGCAGCTTCGCGCGCCCGCCGAGTTCCACGAGTTCGAGCAGGACCGCCAGCCCCGCCACTTCTCCCCCGGCTCGTTCGATGAGGTCGATGGCGGCCGCAGCGGTGCCACCGGTGGCAAGCACATCGTCGAGGACGAGCACGCGTGACCCCGGCCTCACGGTTTCCGGGCGCAGCTCGAGGCGCGCAGTACCGTATTCCAGGGAGTAATCCACGCCGATGACTGGGCCCGGCAGGCGCCCCGCCTTGCGGATCGTCACCATGCCGATGCCGAGGGCGTGG
>DATGSB010000345.1:0-2606 GCA_035303045.1 Actinomycetaceae bacterium
AACGCCCAGGCGGTGGCGGAGTTCCTGGAATCCCACGAGCAGGTGACCAAGGTGGCCTACGCCGGCCTGCCGTCCTCCCCCTGGTACGAGCGCGCGCAGAAGTACGCCCCCCGCGGCGCCGGCGCGGTGCTCACCTTCGAGCTCGAGGGCGGTTAGGACGCGGGCATCGCCTTCGTCAACGCTCTCAAGCTGCACTCCAATGTCGCCAACATCGGCGATGTGCGGTCGCTGGTGATCCACCCGGCCTCCACGACCCACTCCCAGCTCACCGACGCGGAGAAGGAGGCGGCCGGCGCGGCCCCCGGCCTCGTACGCCTGGCCGTCGGCCTCGAGCACATCGACGACATCATCGCGGACGTGCGGCTCGGACTCGATGCCGCAAAATCCGCCTGAGACGTTACGGTAGCCATCTCATGACGAACCCCGAGCACGCGCCCGCTGCCGTCACCTCGCAGCGGCACCGCACGCGCATCGACCTCGACCAGTTGCCCCCCACGGGGGCCTGGCGGCCGTCGCAGACGGCTGGTAACCGCCGTTTCGTTGACGTCGGGGCCCTCCAGCTCGAGGCGGGCGGCAAGCTGCCCGAGGTTCGCCTGGCTTACGAGACCTGGGGCCGGCTCAACGCCGCCGGCGACAACGCCGTGCTCATCGAGCACGCGCTCACCGGCGACTCCCACGTCATGGGTGCGGCCGGCCCCGGGCATCCCAGCGCGGGCTGGTGGCCCGACGTCGTCGGCCCGGGCAAGGCCATCGACACCAACCAGTGGTTCGTCGTCGCCGCCAACGTGCTGGGCGGCTGTCAAGGCTCGACCGGCCCCTCCTCCCCCGCTCCCGACGGCACGCCGTGGGGCAGCCGCTTCCCCTGGATCACCGTGCGCGACCAGGTGGCGGCCGAGATCGAGCTGGCCAACCAGCTGGGCATCAGTTCCTGGGCCAACATCGTCGGCGGTTCGATGGGCGGCCACCGGGTGCTCGAGTGGGCGATCATGGCCCCGGAGCGGGTGCGCTCCATCTGCGTCGTCGCCTCGGCCGCCCAGACCTCGGCCGACCAGATCGCCTGGGCCCACCAGCAGATGACCGCCATCCGGCTCGATCCGGAGTTCCGCGGCGGCGACTATTACGCCGGCCAGCGCGGGCCCGTGCGCGGCTTGGCGCTCGCCCGCCAGATCGCCCACACCACCTACCGCAGCGCGGAGGAGCTAGAAGCTCGCTTCGGCAGGCTCCCGCAGCACGCGGAGGATCCGATGCTCGGCGGGCGTTTCGCGGTGCAGTCCTATCTCGATCACCACGGCTCCAAGCTCGCCGCCCGCTTCGACGCCAACAGCTACATCACGCTGAGCGAGTCGATGATCACCCACGACGTCGGCCGCGATCGCGGCGGGGTCGAGGCCGCGCTGGCGGAGATCAGCGCCGACGCCCTCGTCATCGCCGTCGACTCCGACCGACTCTTCCTCCCCGAGGAGTCGGAGCGCATGGCGGCCGGCATCCCGGGCGCCGGCGCCGTGGGCTACATCCGCTCGCCGCACGGCCACGACGGCTTCCTCGTGGAGCACGAGCAGGTCTCGCGCCACCTCGGCCGGTTCCTGCGTCGGGTCGCCGAGCGCACCTCGCGCTTCTAGTTCTCGCGCGCCCCACCTCGGGCGCCGCCCAGTTTCGCCGGGCGCGGCAGTGGGCTAGGAACGCCCCCGCCGGCGCCTGCGGCGACGCCGCCCGCCGGCATCCTCGGCACTCGCCGCTGCCTCGCCGTCGTTCGTCGCCGCGCCACTCGCCTCGGCTTCGACGCTCACCACCTCGTCGCGCGCCTCCGCCAGGCTCGGCCCCCCCTCGCCGAACCGCCACGCCTCCCACGGGTCGTGGCGTGCGGCGGCGCCGATGCCCGCGGTCGCCTCGGCCGGGGTGCTGCACACCTGGCCGGAGGCCAGGCGGATGGTTCCCTCGGGCGTGAACACGGCTTCGGCGCGCGCGGCACCGCCGATGACCCAGGCGATGGGGGTGTCCTCGACGAGCGCCCGCCCGATCATCGCCATGCCCGTCAGCTCATCAATGTCGGACGTGGACGGCGGAAGTGGGACCGCCGCGGCAGCCGGCGCGGCGGGGCGATCGTTCGCAGCAGGGCTCGCCGCGCTCTGCGCACTCACGGCGCTGTCCGCGCTCGCGGCACTGCCCGCGCTCGCGGCGCTCTGCGGGCTCTCCGCACCTTCGGGGTTGACCGGCTCCCCTGGGGTCCCCGCGCTCGCCGGACTGCCGCTCGCCGCACTGCTGCTCGCCGCGCTGGCGCTCGCCGGACTGTCAGCCGCCGGGGCGATGTCTGTCGGCGGTAGCGTCGGCGTCGGGCGCCCGGGCAGCACCCAGGGCAGCTCGATGGGCGAGCGGGCGAGCTCGGTGACCTCGATGAACATGCGCCCGTTGGACATCGCGCGCACCTCGAGTTCGTGCACGAGCACGCTGCCCTCCATCGCGGCGACCGCCTCGCGCACGTCGTCGGTGATCTGGGCGGCGAGCAGGTGAAGGCGTGGGCCGCTTGACGTGGCCGGCGGCAGTTGCTCGCGGAACGTGGCCCAGTCCCGGCGGAAGGCGTCGACACCGCGCGGGTAGCTCTGGGCCAG
>DATGSB010000346.1:0-5731 GCA_035303045.1 Actinomycetaceae bacterium
GGCCGATCGGCGCATGCAGCCGGCCGGCCAGGGCCATGACGTCGGCGTGGGCGTCGCGGCACCCGGCCCCGCAGAACAGGGTGACGCGCTCGGCGGCGTTGAGTGCATCGGCGAGCGCCGTCACCTGATCCTCGGGCGGCACCACCACGGAGGGCCGCGCGACGAGCGCGGAGTCGCGCGTGGGCCCGGCCGACTCCTGCGAGGCGAGGTCTCCGGAAAGCACCACCACCGACACTCCCCGCTCGGCGAGGGCGGTTTGCATCGCCACGTGCAGGGCGTGGGGCATCTGCTCGGGGGTGACCACCTCGCACCACACCGAGGCGTCCTGGAAGGTGCGTTCGGGGTGGGTCTCTTGGAAGTAGCCCGTGCCGATGGTGGCGGATTCGATGTGGGAGGCGATGGCCAGCACCGGGGCGCCGGACCGATTGGCGTCATACAGCCCCTGCAGCAGATGGGTGTTGCCCGGCCCGCAGCTACCGGCACACACCGCGAGCTTGCCGGTGAGCTGGGCCTCGGCGGCCGCGGCGAAGGCGCCGGCCTCCTCGTTGCTCACGTGCACCCACGACATGCCCTCGGCGCGCCGCACGGCGTCGACGACGGGGTTGAGGCTGTCACCGGCGATGCCGTAGATGCGCTCGACGCCGGCGGCGCGGAGCATGTCGATGAGTTGTTGTGCGACTGTCGGGTTGGCCATATCTCAGCGTGCCAGCATTCCGCGCAACACGTAGGGCAGGATCCCGCCGTGGCGGAAGTAGTTCGCCTCGGCTGGGGTGTCGATGCGCACCCGTGCCTCGAACTCGGTCGCCTCGCCGTCGCCTTCGGCCCGGACTTTCACCATGGCCGGGATCTGCTCGTGGCCCGCAAGCCCGGTGATCGAGAAGGTCTCCTCACCCGTCAGCCCCAGGGATTCGGCGTCCTCGCCGTCGGCGAACTGCAACGGCAGCACGCCCATGCCGATGAGGTTGGTGCGGTGGATGCGTTCGAAGGAGGTCGCCACCACCGCCTTGACGCCGAGCAGCATCGTTCCCTTCGCCGCCCAGTCGCGCGAGGAGCCAGATCCGTAATCGGCTCCCGCGAGCACGATGAGGGGCGTTCCCTCGGCGGCATAATCCTGGGCGGCATCGAAGATGCTCTGCGGCTCGCCGTCGGGGAGCCGGCGGGTGAAGCCGCCTTCGATGCCGGGAACGAGTTTGTTGCGCAGCCGGATGTTGGCGAAGGTGCCGCGGATCATCACCTCGTGGTTGCCGCGGCGGGAGCCGTAGGAGTTGAAGTCCGCGACGTGCACGCCGTGGTCCTGCAGGTACCGGCCCGCCGGGGAGTCGGGCAGGATCGCCCCGGCCGGGGAGATGTGGTCGGTGGTCACCGAATCGCCCAGGTAGGCCAGCACGCGGGCACCGGTGATGTCGGCCAGCTCCTCGGGTTCGCGGCTCATGCCATCGAAGTAGGGCGGTCGGCGCACGTACCGGGAGTCCTCGTTCCACGCGAACGTCTGGGACGTCGTCAACTCCATGCCCTGCCAGTTGGCGTCGCCGGTGAGCACGTCGGCGTAGCCCTCGCGGAACATTTGGGCCTCGATGGTGCCGTCGATGACCTCCTGGATTTCCTCGGTGCTGGGCCACACGTCGCGCAGGAAGACGTCGTTGCCGTCGCGGTCCTGCCCCAGCGGGTCGGTGAGGAGGTTGGTGTGGAGGGTGCCGGTGAGGGCGTAGACGACGACGAGCGGGGGTGAGGCGAGGAAGTTCATCTTGGTCTGGGAGTGGATGCGCCCTTCGAAGTTGCGGTTGCCGGACAACACGGAGGCGACCGTGAGGTCGTGGTCGTCCACCGCCTGGGCGACCTCGGGGATGAGGGGCCCGGAGTTACCGATGCAGGTGGTGCAGCCGTAGCCGACGAGGTGGAAGCCCAGCTCGTCGAGGTAGGGGGTGAGCCCGGCGCGTTCGTAGTAGTCGGTGACGACCCGCGAGCCCGGGGCGAGGGTCGTCTTCACCCACGGTTTGGTGCGCAGGCCCAGCTCCACCGCCTTCTTCGCCACGAGCCCCGCCCCGATCATCACCGAGGGGTTGGAGGTGTTGGTGCAGGAGGTGATCGCGGCGATGACGACGTCGCCGTGGTCGAGTTGGGCGTCGAAGCCGTTGACGGCGATGTCCACCGGATTCGACGGCCAGTCGCCGTCCGCTTCGTAGGGCCCCGTGCGTGGGGGCGCGTCCCGTTCGACGTCGCGGCTGACGGTCACCGGGTCGCTGGCCGGGAAGGTCTCGGCGATCCCCTCATCCAGGCCGCCCTGGACCGCCTCGGCGTGGCTCTTGCCGGCGAGCAGGGCCCGCACCGCGGAGTGGGCGGCGTGGAGGGGCACGCGGTCCTGCGGGCGGGTGGGCCCGGCCAGGGAGGGCTCGACCGTCGCGAGGTCGAGCTCGACCACCTGGGAGTAGTCCGCCACCCGCTCGGGGTCGTGCCACAGGCCCTGCTCCTTGGCGTAGGCCTCCACGAGGCGGATCTGGTGCTCGTCGCGGCCGGTGAGCCGCAGGTAGGCCAGCGTTTCGTCGTCGATGGGGAAGATCGTCACGGTCGAGCCGTACTCGGGGCTCATGTTGCCGAGCGTGGCCCGGTTGGCCAGTGGGATGTTGGCCACGCCGGGGCCGAAGAACTCGACGAACTTGCCGACGACGCGGGTGCGGCGCAGCAGCTCGGCGACGGTGAGGACGACGTCGGTGGCGGTGGTGCCCTCGCGCAGCTCACCGGTGAGTTTGAGGCCCACGACCTGGGGGATGAGCATGCTCATCGGCTCTCCGAGCATGGCGGCCTCGGCCTCGATGCCGCCCACGCCCCAGCCGAGCACGCCCAGGCCGTTGATCATCGGGGTGTGGGAGTCGGTGCCCACGAGAGTGTCGGGGTAGGCCAGCGCGCGCTGGGCGCCCTCGCCGGCCAGGGTGCGGGTGAAGACGACGCGGGCGAGGTATTCGAGGTTGACCTGGTGGCAGATGCCCGTGTCGGGGGGCACGACCTGGAAGTCGTCGAAGGCCTGCTGGCCCCAGCGCAGCAGTTCGTAGCGTTCGCGGTTGCGCTGGAACTCCAAGTCGGCGTTGATCCGGAACGCGTCGGGGCGCGCGAAGACGTCGGCGATGATCGAGTGGTCGATGACGAGGTCGGTGGGGATGAGCGGGTTGATCTTCGCCGGATCCCCGCCCATCGCCGTCATGGCGTCGCGCATGGCGACGAGGTCGACGATGCAGGGCACGCCGGTGAAGTCCTGCATGAGCACACGGGCGGGGGTGAACTGGATTTCGGTACTCGGTTCCCCGCCCGGGTCCCAGGCGGCGAGCGCTCGGGCCTGCTCGGCGGTGATCGTCGTGCCGTTTTCGTTGCGCAGGACGTTCTCGAGCAAGATCTTCAGGCTGTAGGGGAGGCGCTCGGCTCCCTCGACCCGATCGAGGCGGAAGATGTCGTAGTCGACGTCGTCCACCCGCAGCGTGTCGCGCGCCTGGAAACTGTCGGTGCTCATGGCCTCTCACCCTTCGTCGCGTGCTCCTTTCCAAGCATGGAAGGCAACGCCGGTTCTCGCGACTGCAAGGCGCGCGGAACGCACCGCGAACGCAGGCGGCGGCCGTCGGTGAGCCCCGAGCGGGATCAGTCGGCCTGCGGGAATCAGCCCGCTGGGCCAGGGTGAATTAGCCGGCTTGGGCCAGGGTGTAGCCGGCCTGGTCGGGCAGGAGGTCGCCCGTTTCGCCGGCGGCCACGGCGCGGCGCCCGAGCACGAGCGTGTAGGCCCAGTAGGCGGCGAGCACGAGGGCACCGATGGTGATCTTCACGCCCGTCGGCAGCCCGGAGGGGGTGACGAAGCCTTCGACGATGCCGGAGACGCCGAGCACGATGACGAGCCCCAGGGCGACCGTGAACAGGGCGCGCCCCTCGGTCGCCAGGGCCCGCACGCGGGTGCGCCCGCCGGGGGCCACCCACGCCCAGAACAGTTTGAGGCCTGCTCCCCCGGCGATGAAGATGGCGGTGAGCTCCATGAGCCCGTGGGGCAGGATGAGGCCGAAGAACACGTGCAGGCTGTCGTGGTCGGCCATGATCGCGGCCGAGGATCCCACGCCCACGGCGTTGACGAGCAGCACATACACGGGGAAGATCCCACTGATCCCCAGGCCGATGCACTGCGCGGCGATCCAGGCGTTGTTCGTCCACACCTGGCCAGCGAAATCCCCGGCCGGGTAATTGGAGTAGTACGCCTCGAAGGCCTCGTTGGCGTACCGGTCGAGCTCGCGTTCCGAGCCCAGCGCAGCCATGGCCTCCGGGGTGGCGAGGATCCACCAGGCGCTGAGCGCGGCCACCCCGACGAATCCGACCATGACGGCCACCGTCCACCACCGCACCCGGTAGAACGCCGCCGGGAGGCTGAAGACGAAGAAGCGCGTGACGTCGGACAGCCGCAGCTCGTGAGCCCCCGCAATCCGCGCGCGTGCGCTGGTGAGGATCCCCGACAGGCGCGACACGAGCAGCGGGTCGGGTGCGGAGGTGTGCAGCTGGGAGAGGTGACCGGCGGCCGCCTGGTAGAGGCTGACGAGTTCGTCGGTTTCCTGCCCGTTGAGCCGGCGCTGTTTCGTCAGCTGCTCCAGGCGTTGCCACTGTGACTCGTGCACGGCTGCAAACGCGTCGATGTCCACGTCGGTACCCTGCCACACATGACGACTGCCACGGCCCCCGGCGCGGCCCGGTTCGGGGAAGACCTGCTCATCACCGGCGAGGCCGTCGCCCTGGAGGTGCGGCCCGCCTCGTTCCTGCCGCGCGTGGTGAGCGCGCTCATCGACGGCCTGCTGTACGCGATGGTCGTGGGGACACTGGCCGCCCGGCTCAGCTACGCCGTTGCCCTCAACGAGGCCCAGTTCGCGACCCTGCTGGTCACCTCGATCGTGCTCGTCATGGTCATCATTCCCACCGTGGTCGAAACCCTCACTCGAGGCCGCTCCCTGGGCAAGCTCGCCGCGGGAATCCGCATCGTGCGGGACGACGGCGGGCCCATCCGGCTGCGCCACGCCTTCGTGCGCTCGCTCACCGGCGTGGGCGAGCTGTGGCTGACGGCCGGCGGCGTGGCGATCATCTGCTCACTCGTCACTCGCCGGGGCAAGCGGGTGGGGGACGTACTCGCGGGCACCTACGCGCTGCGGGTGCGGGGCGCCGAGCGGCGCAGCCTCCCCCTCGTCATGCCTCCCGAGCTCGCGGAATGGGCCGCCCACGCCGACATCGCCACGCTGCCGGATACCTTGTCTCTCACCGCGCGTCGGTTCCTCGACCGCACCGGTTCGCTCGCCCTGGACTCGCGGGTGGCGTTGGGCCGCGACCTCGCGGCCCGCGTCGAGCCCTTCGTGTCGCCCCCGCCGCCGTGGGGCACGAACCCGGAGCGCTTTCTCGCCGCGGTGCTCGTCTCGCGGCGCGACCGGGAGTATGCCCTGGCCTCCCGCTCGCAATCCGCGATGGCCAACGCGACCGCGGAGCTGCGGCGCCTCCCCCACGGAACGGCCTCGCCCGACGTCACCCCGGGGTGACGCCGCGGGGCTCTCGCCGCGCGCCGCCGCCGTCTCCTTTCTACGATGTCGGCTACGCCCCGACCGCCCCCGTCGACGTCCGGAGTGATCGCCATCTCCCTCCTCCTGCACGCGGCTGCCGCCTTCCTGGTCGTCAACGTCCTGGTGCGCCTCGTGCAGATTCTGCGGGGGCCGACGGCGCGCCACCGCCT
>DATGSB010000347.1:0-2519 GCA_035303045.1 Actinomycetaceae bacterium
CGTCATCGCCGCCATCGCCGAGCGACTCGGCGTGACCGTCGATGAGATCACCTACGTCATCTCCGCCGAGGCCAGCACGAAGGTCCCGGCATGAGCGCCGTCGCCGAGTACGTGATGCCCGAGGACGAGGCCCGTCGCCTCACCGAGAAGATCCGCCTCACTGCGCACACCTACGCCGAAGCGCGGGAGAAGTTGATCGGCTACGTCGAGGAGGCGAAGGCCGGCAACGCTCACCTGGCGCTCGGGTACCGGTCCTGGACCGAGTACCTGTCTGAGGTGCTGGGCGAGGAGCCGATGCGGCTGGCGCGCGACGAGCGCCGCGAGGTTGTGCAGCTCCTGTCGAGCGAGGGCATGTCCACGCGGGCCATCGCCCCCATTGTTGGCGCGTCGCACGACACCGTGCACCGCGACCTCCATGCCGCACCTGTCAGAAATCTGACACCTGCGCCGGAGCCGCCGACGACTCCTGAGGGGGGTACGCGTTCAGCGAGTACCCCGTCCGTCGACATCGCAAACGTCGATAAGGAGACGGGCGAGATTCTCGCGGACGGCTCCCCCGAGATCGTGAAACTCACCGGCCCGAACTCCGTCACCAGCCCCGGCCGCACCATCACCGGCATGGACGGCAAGACCTACACCCGCCCCGAGCCGCGCCAGCCGTCCGCGCCGAAGCGTCGCCCGCTCACGGACCAGTTCTTCGACGCCTTCTACGACCTCACCAAGGTCACCGAGCGGATCGACCGCCTCACCGAGGACGACCGCTTCCCCCAGAACGCGGAGAAGGTCGCCGCGAAGCACCGCAGCGACCTTCTCCGGGCAAAAGACCTGCTCGAACAGGTCATCAACCGGCTTCCTCAAGCCTGACCCGAAGGGTACCAACAATGTCCGCTGTTTCCATCGCGCCCGACACCAAGCCCACCATCTCCTACGTCTCCGTCACCCCCGACCTCGCCCGCCGCTGGCTCCGCAAGAACCACACCAACCGCCGCCTCGACTGGCACACCGTCGAGAAGTACGCCCGCATCATGCGCGCCGGCAACTGGTCCCTCGACTCCAACGCCATCGCATTCGACCCCGACGGCAACCTCCTCAACGGCCAGCACCGCCTCAACGCCGTCGCCCTCTCCCAGGTGTCCATCACGTTCGCTGTCCAGCGCAACGTCCCCCCGCAGGCCATGAAGTACATGGACCGCGGCCGCGGCCGCACCGTCGCACAGAACCTCCGGTTCGAGAACGAGAAGAACTCCACCATCCTCGCAGCCACCATCCGGCTGCTCATCAGCGTCGAAGACGACCTCGCCTACAGCGCCGTCAGCGACGACATGATCTACGACTACCTGAACGACTACCCGGCCGTCCGGGCCAGCGTCGCGGTCGGCGGCAACGCGAAGTCCGACATCGACGCCCCACCCACCGCGATCGCGGCCGCGCACTGGATCATCCAGCTCTCCACGCAGATGGTCGGAGCCGCGGACCGGTACATCGAGGCACTCCGTACCCGCGCCGGCGAGCCCGCCGGGTCCGCCGTCCTCGCGGTCGACAAGCGGCTCCGGGAGATCCGCAAGCACCAGCAGAAGTACAAGACGCTCGACTACGTCCACCTGCTCATCAAGGGCTGGAACTACTGGGCCGCGAACCGCAGCGTCGCGAAGGTCCAGATGCCCAAGCCGGGTTCGGCGCTCCCCCGCGTCGAGGGATGGCGGAGGTGACGGCCGTGAGTCCTGAGCGGGTGTTCGTGACCGAGTCCCTCGCCGCGCTCGTGGCCGCACCCGACTACGCGGCCCTCCACCAGACCTTCGCCGAGCGCGTCACCGCACTGGTCCTCGACCACGGCAACCTCGTCGAAGTCCGCGCCCTCGCCGAAGCGTGGCGCATCCGTAACCACCAGCTCCTCGACGCATCGATGGAGGACAACCAGTGAGCACTCGCCTGACGCCTGAGGACTTGGCTGCCCGTTGGCAGCGGGACGTGGACTGGATTCGGCAGCACGCCCCGGAGTTCGGCGGGTTCAAGATCGGCGGCTACTGGCGGTTCGACCCGGCCGACGTCGACGCCTACTAGGAGCGGAAGAAGGCTGAGCACGCTCGTCGTGACCCGCTGGCGATGTCGCCGCTGTCCGCGAAGCGCCGCCGCCCCGCCAAGTCCGCCTGACCACAGACAGCGGCCCCTTGCCGCAGCAGTCGCCATAACCCGCGGCAGGGGCCACCTAACGGAAGGAATCATTCCATGTCCATCAAGTTCGTTGACGACCTCCCTGGCAAGGCGCGCCGCAATTGGGCGGAGGTCGCGGCGCAGTTGCGTGAGCGGCCTGGGCAGTGGGCGGAGGTTCACCGCTCGGAGCAGTACAGCACGTCGCAGTCTCCCGTGACGGCGCTCGGCCGATTCGCCGACATTGAGACTGCCCGCCGCACGATCGACGGCGAGGTCATCGTGTTCGCTCGGGCGGTGGCCCGATGAGCGCCGTCGTTTCGCTCCGGGAGCGGTTCCGGCTGCGTGCTGCTCTGGATCAGGTGGAGGCG